>CALWLM010000085.1 GCA_944381515.1 uncultured Lachnospiraceae bacterium
AATTTAGACATTAATCCTGAAAATAAAATCGGATAGGGATTTCTGTGAAGCCTGCCGTCGAAGGATATTGCCCAAAAGGCCCCATATTCACGGTTCCGTCATAATACAGATCAATCCCCGTTTCCAATGATTTTTCTAATGATCCTTCCAATGATTCCTGAGCCGCCCATGATACCCCGCACGTCAGCGACGTCTCACCTGCAGAAAAAGGCGAAAAACTCCGGCACGTTCTTTCCCATGCAGCAGTGTCGTTTGTATAGTCCTCTCTGCATTCGACTGCATCACCACTTTGAGAATCCGGCCATATTTTCGTCAGATTATCCGAAGAATGAGGTAATTCGCATCTCATCCGAACACTTTCCGTATGTCCAGAAGCAGAGTCAATCTGTACGCTGGCTTCTATCGAAAAATAATTGTAAACAGGATCTTCTTCATCACAATTCCTGTATAATCGATAGTCAACAGAAGCCGAAAATTCACTGTTTACACCCCATATCGTCACAATGTCAAAGGCACTATCTGTCGAAACCGCTTCCGTCTCCTGATTTACTGTCTGCAAAAAATTTTTTTCGATGGGAAACAGATAATGGCAGGCCGTCCGCGGGGAATTACTTTTCCGCGTATTCCCGGCGATTTTACACAGCAACGCATTGGGCTATAACTGATGACATGAAAAACTTCGTTCTCTTCATAGACGGAGTCAAAAAATTGGGATACTTTTTCCCTATTGTCTTCCTGCTCGCTATACAGATTCACATCCAGGGCATAAGCCTCAAGACCAGTCGCCGCCTTGTAATCCTGAATTGTCAGCTCCCCATACAGGTAGACAATACAGCCGCTGTTATAGGCTGTCCGTATCTCTTCCCGCAGATCTTCACAGCAGGGAAAGGCAACTGCACGATATGCGGCAATATCCTTTGCATCAAAATCCGGCGCCTCATAATTTGCATAATCCACATATGCGCTGACAGGCCCCGCCTCATTAAAAGCAGAAAGCTCCGATATACCCTGCTTATCGGTAACAAATAAAAGCTTATCAGCCCTCGCATTACTCGGCGCGGCATAAGCCGAAGCATCCAGCATGCAGCCAAAAATCATCAGACTCGACAAAAGCAAAAGAGCAAAGGTTCTGAAAAATTTCCGCTTCATACTTAGATCCCCCCAAATTTCATGCTTAGATCCCCCAAACTTTACTGTCCGCCGAATTTTTCGGCCGCTTTTTCGGCCGCTATTTAACCGGTTTTCGTCTCAGTTTTTCACTGCCCGCATCCGCAGGCGAACATAGTCGGCGTACCAGACGCCGTCCCGGCACAGCTGCCCACGCAGCCTTTCCACCGCCTGCTCAATGATCCGCTCCTGTTCTGCTTCGCTGGCCACAACGGCAAAAGGCGTCTTGACAAACATACGAATCCAGTCCGACAGGCCATTTTCCCCTTTAAGCTCTGTCATACGGTCAAAAAGCAGGGCATATTTCACCTGAAACCCCTCCTTCTCCACAAGGGAGGCATATTCGCCGATGGAAGGAAAATAGAAGGGATTGCTGTAGGCATATCCATGTTCTGAAAAGACTTCCGCCAAAGCCTCATGGATCATCCGGTTATTGCCACAGCCTCCCATCTCAAAGACGAACTGACCGCTTTCTTTCAGCGCCCGATGGACACATCTCAGCATCTGCGGCTGCCTGTCCGCGTCGATCCAATGAAACACAGCGTTGGAAAAGACCACATCCACCGGCTCATTCAGGCAAAAATCCGCAGCGTCCGCCTGATAAAAGGGGATATCCGGATATTTCTCTCTGGCAACAGCCAGCTGATCTGCCGAAGCATCCATTCCCGTCACTATAAAGCCCTTATCCTTAAGCGCCTTTGACAGAGCCCCGTTGCCGCAGCCCAAATCCAGTATTGTACTGCCGGTATCCGCCTCAATCAGTTCCGTCACTGCGTTTCCATACTGATATACAAAAGAAAAGTCCGATGTGTATTTTCCTGCGTTCCACTGTATGTTCATCTTTTTTCTGGCCCCCTGTTCAGCATTTATTGCTTCCATTATATTTTTTGTACTTTTTTGTGTCAACATAAGAAGCAAAAAAGAGATTTAAGTAAAGATATTTGCATTATAAAAGCCGGACACAGGGTCCGGCTTAATGATACCAATTCTAATAGAAATAATATGAAATAAATATTGTTGATCTTCCCTCATTTCAAACCGGAGCACAGGGAAATGACGGCGTCTGCCGATGCAGATCTGTCTCAATTGCCCGGACTAACAGCTCATGGTCCTTCCCCTCATGCAGTCCGCTGACCATGACCGTAGCGATCCATTCTCCGCCTGCTCGAATAGGAAAGGCTCCGCCGCAGGGCATATATTCGGGCGCCCGCCCCATCAGCTCCTCCCACTTCCCATTTAACGCATGTTCCACAGGCATCCACAGACTGCTGTGTCCAACAGCCAGCGCTGTCGCCCTCTTGCCCTCCATAAACCGGATGTGGCGCTCCGTTTTGCCATCCATCATGTATTGGAAGAGAACGAGATTGTCCCGCTCCCGTACGATGCGAATACCCACCGGCCGGTCATATTCTCCTGCCAGCGCAGCCAGAAGATTTCCCAGCCGCAGCGCATCTGCGCTTCCGAATGTGTCATACTGGAGAATCTCCTCCTGTTTTCGCAGAACATCCAGACAGTCAGGCGTAAAAGTCAGCCCCTGCCGGATAATATCCAATATTTCGGCGCACTGGACGGACGCCTCCAGCGGCATTACAGGGCTTTCCATTCTGCCTTGTTTCAGGCATTCCACAAAATGATGAATTTCACCATAGAAATCATCGACTTCATAGGGTATTTCAAAAATCTTCGGTTCTTCTCCCTCCCGGTACAGGACCGCCTTCTGGGTACGGTGCAGCTCTTCCACAACAATGTATCCTTTCGTTCCCCGCAGCACTGCCCGACGGGGCTTTGCTCGGTCGAAGGCGCACTCCAGCCGCGCAGCCACATCTCCCGCTTTTAATTCCGCCTCCACGTAGTAATCCACCCCATTCTTCACATTGGCGAAGATAGAAGTCAATTCCGGAACAGAGGGCAGGAAATCCTGCAGCCAGCTGGCACAGTAAATACCCGCGTCTAGGAGCGCCCCTCCCTGCCCCGGCTGGGTATGATAGGTCTTTCCCCTGTTTTCTTCTGCCATCATCTCATCAGGCATCTGGTTGCACAGACTGGCCTCCACTGCCGTCAGCTCTCCCAGCTTTCCTGCCTTTACTAACTGGCGCACCGTATCATACAAGGGGACAAACCGCGTCTTCATTGCCTCCATAAAAAACACCTGATTTTCTCTGGCTGCCGCGGCGATCCGGCGCATCTGCCCGGCGTCAAGGGCTGCCGGTTTTTCGCACAGCACCGCCTTTCCCGCCTGGATTGCCCGAATCGCCCATTCCTCATGAAGGCCATGGGGAAGGGCCAGATAAATGGCGTCGATCTGCGGATCGGCCAAAAGTTTTTCGTATCCGATATAGATTTTCTCCACTGGATGTGCCTGTGCAAAACGGTCCGCCTTCTCCTGGCTGCGGCAGCTGATGGCCGCCAATACGCTGTCCGCCTCCTGCTCCAGGCTGCTCGCAAACCGGTACGCTATCTTTCCAGCGCCTAATATTCCCCATCGAATCATAATCTCTTTTACCTCTCGATCTTATAGCCTCTTGCCCTATTTGTGCATGTCTTAACCATAGCATAATCCCGTTAATAAAACAACTCATTATCCGCCAGGCAGTCCATATAAATCAAAC
>CALWLM010000086.1 GCA_944381515.1 uncultured Lachnospiraceae bacterium
CCCATGGGCTGCCGGTTAAGCGCCCAGATGGATATCGATTCCACCGGCTCCCGCCGCGTACTTTCCGTCACCGGCAACAGCTGTCCCAGGGGCGCCCGCTATGCCCGCGAGGAGCTGACCGCCCCCACCCGTACGGTGACCGGCACAGTGGCTATCGACGGCAGCATTTACCGCCGTCTGCCGGTAATCACCTCAGCCCCGATTCCCAAAGAGCGGATCTTCGATGTGATGGAGGAAATTCATCGGGCTCACGTCTGTGCACCGGTTCAGATTCATGATATAATAATCAAAAATGTATGCGGTCTGGGCGCAGATATTCTGGCCGCCCGCACCATGCCCCAAAGGAGCTGCCCTTGATGAATACCTTTTCCCAGCCGGTTCTGCTGGCTGTCTCACAGATGAAGGAATTTGAGAAATTTATACAAAGCCCCCTGGAGGCCTGCATCCTGATGAACCTGCACATCCGGCTCCTGCCGGATGTGGTGCGGGCCGCCCACGGCGCAGGCAAAACCGTCTTCGTCCATGCCGACCTGATTCACGGCCTGGCCGCCGATGAATACGGCTGCGAGTATATTTGCCAGCAGCTGGGAGCCGACGGAGTTATCTCCACCAAACCCAAGGTGCTGGAGACCGCAAGGCGCAGCCGGCGGGCGGCTATCCTGCGCCTTTTTCTTATCGACAGCCAGTCTTTGTCCAAGGGAATCGCCCTGATCCGCCATCTGCGGCCCGATTATGTGGAACTCCTTCCCGCTCTCGCCTGCGAGGTAATACCCGAGCTGCTGGCCGGGCTTGCGCAGCCCCTCTCCGGACAGGACGGGAGCTCTGCGTCGGACATCTCCCTGCTGTGCGGAGGGCTGATCCGTACCCCCTCTCAGATCGACCGCTGTCTGCGCTGCGGCGCCCGCGCCGTCACACTGTCAGACCAGGAGCTGGCCATCCGGTATTTAACTTCCCGCCAGCGGAGATAATTTTCCGCCTCATGAACGATACCTTATGCGATACCTTATGAACCATACTTCATAAACGATACCCCATAAACGAAGCAGCCGCCGGATTTCCGGCGGCTGTCCTGTTCTTTTCCGATCTGTCTTCCCAGATCTGTTCCTTTCATTCCCTTTTTCAGATAGATTCTTTTTGGTTGAAATCCTTTGACTCAGCAGATCTCCGCGCCTGCCGGCATATTCTTCTCCGGCGTCATCAGTGCCAGATTGCCCTGCTCATCCTCGGCGCACAAAAGCATTCCCTCCGATACCACGCCGGCCAGAGTGGCAGGTTTCAGATTAACCAGCACCATGACCTTTTTGCCCACCATTTCTTCAGGGGTGTAATGCGCCTTGATTCCGGAGACGATCTGCTTTACCTGAGAGCCGATCTTTACCTGAGAACACAAAAGCTTTTTCGACTTTTTCACAGCCTCGCAGGCAATAATCTCACCCACCTGGAACTGCATCCGCGCAAAATCCTCATAGGTGATTTCCTCCTTGGCCTCGATATCGATAACCGTCTCATCCGCTTCTGCGATCGTTTCCCCCGCTGCATCCGCACTTGCCTTCTCATTCTGGCTGCCGGCATCTCCAGCTGCCTCCGCCGCCTGCGCCTTCTGCAGCTCTTCCACCTGCGCCAGTACCTCGTTTACATCCAGTCTGGCAAAGAGAATCTGGGGATTCTGCGTCACATGGCCTTCGCCATAGAGACCAAACTGCTCCATCTGCGTGAGAGTCCTCTTCGTGCCTCCCACCTGCTCCAGAATCGCCTTGGAAGTGTCGGGCATAAAGGATTCCAGCAGACTGGCGCCAATGCAGATGCTCTCCACCAGATTGTAAAGCACCGTAGCCAAACGATCCTTTTTGGCCTCGTCCTTGGCCAGAGTCCAGGGAGTGGTCTCGTCAATATATTTATTGCACCGCTTAAACAGAGTAAATATCTCCGTGATGGCATCTGCCACCCGCAGCTCATTCATCTTCTGATCTACCTTCTTTACGGTGTCCAGAACCACTTTCTTAAGCTCCTCATCCACAGGCTCCGCAGCCCCTGCATCATGAACCAGACCGCCGAAATATTTGTTGGACATGGAGACCGTACGATTGACCAGATTGCCCAGCACATTAGCCAGATCGGAATTAAGCCGTTCCACCATCAGCTCCCAGGTAATAACGCCGTCGTTATCAAAGGGCATCTCATGAAGCACAAAATAACGAACCGCATCCACGCCGAAAAATTTCACCAGATCATCGGCATAAATCACATTGCCCACAGACTTGCTCATCTTGCCGTCGCCGCGCAGCAGCCAGGGATGACCAAAGATTTGTTTGGGCAGAGGCAGACCCAGAGCCATCAGGAAAATAGGCCAATAAATCGTATGGAATCGGATAATATCCTTGCCGATCAGATGAAGGTCGGCAGGCCAGTATTTCTCAAACAGCTCGCCATTTTCTCCGTCGCAATCATATCCCAGGCCCGTGATGTAGTTGGTCAGAGCATCCAGCCACACATAGACCACATGCTTATCGTCAAAGTCTACTGGTACGCCCCACTTAAAAGAGGTACGGGAAACGCACAGATCCTGCAGTCCCGGCAGAAGGAAATTATTCATCATCTCATTTTTGCGGGCCACCGGCTGGATAAACTCCGGATGCTCATTAATATGCTGGATCAGCCGGTCAGCGTATTTGCTCATCCGGAAAAAGTAAGCCTCCTCCCGGGCCGGCTGCACCGGGCGTCCGCAGTCGGGACACTTGCCATCCACCAGCTGAGACTCCGTGAAGAATGACTCGCAGGGCGTACAATACATTCCCTCATAATAGCCCTTGTAAATATCCCCCTGATCGTAGAGCTTTTTGAAAATCTTCTGCACCTGCCGCTCATGATCGGGATCGGTGGTACGGATAAACTTATCATAGGACGTGTTCATCAGATCCCAGATTCTCTTGATTTCTCCGGCCACATTGTCCACAAACTCCTGCGGACTGACGCCGGCGGCCTCCGCCTTCTGCTCGATTTTCTGACCGTGCTCGTCGGTACCGGTCTGAAAACGCACGTCATAGCCCTGCTCTCTCTTGTAGCGGGCAATGCTGTCGGCCAGCACAATCTCGTAAGTATTGCCGATATGAGGCTTGCCTGAGGTATAGGCGATGGCCGTCGTAATGTAATAAGGTTTCTTTGTCATGGTTACGTCTTCCTCCATATTGATAATGTTGACAACAATCAACGGCAAAGCGGCCGGCAGACGGCCGCCGGCCAGGGTTCTCCCAACAGAAAAATCCCTGGTCAAAACGACCAGGGACGAATCTTCTTCGTGGTACCACCTCTGTTTTATCTGCGTCTCGCGGCGCAGACCTCACGGAGTACAGGAAATTCCAGTATACAGATACACGGATATGCAAATACACAGATACACGAATACATGGACACGCGGATATACCGATACTCCCGCGCTGTAATGGGCGCTCCCATCACCGCCTGTTCCGCATATTTCTCCCGGAAGTCGGCAGCGCTGCTCCAAGACCATCTTCCGCGGGATTTCCATGCCTGCTCTCAGCCAATCAGACTCTCTGTGATTTCCACCGCCGCGTACTCTTCTCTTCTCTGCATGTGGCTATTTTCTTTATCATACTGGATGGGAAGGGATATGTCAAGGGGCGCAAAACAGGATTTTTCCTTTGTTTCTCTGTATTTTCTATCATGGTGCCCATAGTGTAAAAGCACTTATCCTATGAAATCCGTAATAACTTTAATTAACCAGGCAAAAATATTACCTCCCTCATCCCAGCAGGTAAATAATGAACCGGCTGCAATTTCTTCCGTATAATATCCCAGAGCGCCCAATGTCGCTGTAATTGTTCCCGCCATTGCGCTGGCAATCACAGAAGATAAAATAATCCAAAGCGATGTGACTAAAATTGTGTGAACATAATTCCCCCGTGTATAGGGAACAATTGCTCCAATCCAATATGGTAAAGCTGTCAAGCTTGCAATTGGAATAAAATGTATTCCAGGAACCACCATACACAACACAACAGAAATAGGCACCATAATTACAAATGTGGACATGACAGAGGGATGTCCCAAAAGGACTGCTCCATCCACCGCTATATTTAATTCTCTTCCAGGAAAACGTTTCTTCATAAATGCCGTAATTGCTGTTGACAACGGTACAATTCCTTCAACAATTAACCCAGCAATTCGAGGAAACAGTCCAAGTGTGGCTCCTAATACGATTCCATTATACAATGCTTCGCTTACAGATATTCCAGCCAGAAGAGATAAGATCGTTCCTAATACAGCTCCAATGGTAATGTTTTCACCAAAGACTCCAAATCTTTCTTTCATTTCATCTGCATCCACATTTACTCGATTCAAACCTGGAATGCGATCAATTGCCTTCATACATATTTCTGCAAATGTAGCTGGAAGAGTAGCTGCCGTTGCAATTAGCGTCACATTTCCGATTTCATTAAATTCTTGAAATCTTTTTGCATGATGGTCAGCCAGTTTCAAGCTTATTACCATAGCAATAAGTGCCGCCGCTACGCCTACAGCAATATTTCCTGTGCAAATCCATGCGATAGCCCCTACATATTGGCCATGCCACATATTATGAATATCTGTCCAAAGAGTTTTCGTCCATTTTAAAGACACCATAATCACATCGATTACGAGAATCCCCAAAAGCACTAAAATCATCCCTGGCCATACAGTCATATTTCCGGCTGCATATCCCAGATCAATTTGATTTGCCGTAATTCCTAAGTTTTCAGAAATTCCTTGAGCTATAGGCTCCAGGCTAGCAATTGCCATTCCCATCAAAGCATTAATGCCAGTGATACCTGCCGCAAAACAAAGTCCGCTGCGCAAAGCATTCTGTATTCCCCCACGGAAAATCAAACACAATAGCATCATCATTAAAGCTATAAATACCGTAGAGTTCATGCTAAGTATTGCCGTCACAATTTTTGTAATTATTTCCATAGAAATCCCCCTCCTATTTCTGCTGGTTCTTTAACAGCTCTGCTACAGACTGTATTACCTCCTTTTGGCCTTCCTCATCTCCTGTTACAAAAGCTATTCCATTAAATACTGGGAAACTATGATTTCCTTTGTAATTAGTTGAGCTAACCAAAATATCAATATCTTTTTCATACCGACCAATATCATGCATCATACCGTGAGTTATTTTTAATTTTTTCATGTCTATCCCAATTTCCTTGAGACCCTTTCGCAGACCCTCGGCAGCCATAAAAGATGTCAGTTTTCCTGCACCGCAGCATACAAAAATAAATTTTTTATTCTGATACATTCACTGATCCTCCTTGTATACTTTTTAGAAATTTTGCCAGTTCTTTTTCTTCAGCTGCACAAGACAATTCTTCTACTCTCTCTGGATTCTGCAATGCCTGTACGAGCCCGGATAACATTTTCATATGATCCGCCGCATCACGAATCGCCAACATAACTACAAAAGAAACCGATACCTCCTCCTCCGGATCATCCATTCGACAAAAGGGCACTGGTTCGGATAAAACAACCGCTGCCACGGCATCCTCTTTCACATATTCAGGTTCTGCATGCGGTATGGCAATATGAAACGTAGTTCCATGTAATTTAAGGCCAGTTGGATATCTCTTCTCTCTGCAAAGAACACTTTCCGAAAAATCTTTTTCTACATATCCGCACTCCCATAACTTCTCTGATAGTAAACGTATTAACTCTTCCTTGGATTCTGCATTTATTGTGCCTCTGGGAAAAAGCAACCTATCATCTATTTTCAAGCTATACCCCCTTTAACCGTGCGCCGCCAGTATTTTCATCCTGCCGGTTAACTTAAATTCCTTGAGTTTGCTTGATATCATAAAATTATCTCCTGCCTTCAACGGATAGCTGTCTATCATTCCTTCCCCTTCTGTTACAAAACAAGCATAATAGGGTTTTCTTCTTTTTACCACTCCGCTGCCGTCCACTTCCCATAGTCTAACCGAAAAATTTTCATTATCAGTAAACTGTGTTTCTTTTATATTATTAAATTGGCAGTAAATAAAATCATAGTGCATTTTTTCGTAAGGAATAAGAACATTTGCATAAACCTTGTCAAGATGAAGAGGCCGTTCTTTTCCATCCCGGTCTTTCCTATGGTAATCATAGATGCGATAAGTCAAATTACAGGCTGTACATACCTCAATAAATGTTGTCCCTTTTTGCAGCGCATGAACCGTACCTGCTTTCAAATTGAAGAAATCCCCTTTATCTAAGGGCTCTCTTAAGAGGAGACGGTCAAACTGCTCTTGTTCCACCATACTGCGAAATTCTTCCAGAGTCCTTGCTGTATGTCCCAGTACAACCTCAGATGGGGAATTGTCTACATCAATAATGTACCAGCATTCCGACTTTCCATGACAGCCTTCATGAGTTACAGCATATTCTTCCGTAGGATGAATCTGGATACTGAGGTCCTGAGAAGCATGTCCCACTCCTATAGAAATTGGAATCATTCCCCAACGTCTCTCATTCTCATCACCAAACAATTCCGGCGCTTCAGCGTATACCTGATTTAATCCTATTCCTTTATACCGGCCATTCAATACTATGCTTGGGTAAGTCTCATCTCCTGAAAAGATTCCCAGCAGAGCCACCTGATCTTTTTCTACTCCAACCGGAATCTGCACTGGATATCTTCTTAATATCGACCCATCCCCCCATATAGCAGGACCAGTCAGCTTGCTTAAAAATAAAATCCCCGTTTCTTTATCCCTATCCATTTCTTCGCCCCTTTCTATCATAATATAGACCAGGATTTTAAGTAGGTATGTCGTGACATTAGAACATTTTATATTCTCAGTATACTAAATCAGTCTCATTTGTCAAGACATTTTCACTGGAAAAAGCTGTATTTTAAATTTCGCATTACTTCTATGCTTATTTCTATTGACACTTTTTGTTTTTATGATATTATATAACTATGTCGTGACATTATTACATGAAAGGAGGATTATGAAAAAGACAGAGTATCAAAATCCACAGAACTCCGCTTTTTATCAGGAAAGGATACCAAACTATCAATGCAATCCCATAATGAATCCAGGATTCTCCATCATAGACTTGAACGGGTATGAAAAAATACTCTGCAGGTTAAAGGAAGAAATACATAACATATTGCAGAAATCCCAGCAGGCAGTACTGGTAATTGACTGTTACGATGGTATTTCTTCTCCTTTTTTGGAAAAAGAATTCATCTATCCCCTCTATCCGAATCTTTCTATATGTTCGGATAGTTGCCGGCTGCCTGAAGCTGAATTCTATCGAAAATATAAAGACTTTATATGTCCTGAGGATTCTACTTATGGCGTCTATTGTCCTCTCCATATCGAAGATTATTTTGATAATGAGCGTATCCAACAATGCCGTCAAAAAATCCAACAGGAGAAAGGACTGATCATCGTATACGGTGTCGCCGCCAGCTATCTCTTTACGGGAGATATTTTGATATACGGCAACATTACAAAAACAGAACTCCAATATCGTCTCATGAAAGGTGCAGGCAATTGGGGGGCCGACAATGCGAACTCGCCTTACTCAGAGAAAGAAAAAAGAGGAAATTTTTTGGATTGGAAAGCCTTGGATATTCATAAGAGGTGCGCTCTGAAACAAGCTGATTTTATTATTGATTTCAATCACCCAGAGCACCCTGTTATGATAACTGGAAAAGATTTTCTATGTGCGCTGCAAGCAATTTCCAGACGACCTTTTCAATTGGTTCCCCTCTTTATGCCGGCCGTGTGGGGCGGAAAATGGATACAAAAGATTGTAGGTGTCGGAAAAGACCAGCCTAATATGGGATGGGCAATCAATGGTTACCTGGACGTCCAATCCATGAAATTGCAATGCCAAAACTCTATTTTTGAATTTCCCGGAAATGATCTGGTACAACTCTTACCTCGTGATGTTTTAGGTGACAAGATCTTCTATTTTTGGGGATACAAATGCCCTATTCATACCAATATACTGGATACCTGGGGAGGGGAGAACTTAAGTCTCCAAGTCCATCCAACCACAGCCTATGCTTTGGAAACCTTCAATTCTCCTCGCGGCCATCATGAAAGTTATTATATTCTTGATACCCAGGGAAACAAAAGCGTTTATCTTGGTCTAAAAAAGGGGGCAAAAAAGGACGATTTGGTGAAGGCATTAAAAGAAGCCCAGATTACAGGATATTTTGACGAAAAACTATATGTCAACCAAATACCTGTTAAAAAGCATGACCATTTGTCCATCCCTGGCGGAACACTACATTGTTCTGGAGAAGGAAATGTCGTGCTGGAAATAGATGAATTTTGGTTTGCCACATTAAAGTTATGGGATTGGGGGAGAATGGATCTTGACGGTACCCCTAGACCAATTCATATTAATCACGGACAGCACTGTATTCAAGAAAACTTTCAGACCGATTGGGTAAGGGATAATCTCATTGGCCAGCAGCCTCAAATTGAACAGGGAGACGGTTTTATCGTCGAAGACTCCTCGACCATGCCCTATGAACCAATGGAAGTTCTTCGCTACTGGTTTCATAAACGCATATCCCTTCCTGACACAGATGTCATCCGCATTCTGGTTCTGGTAGAGGGTGAGAGTGCTGTCATCGAAAGCGCCGATGGAGCCTTCCCCGATTTCCCAATTCATTATGCTGAAGCTACTTTTATACCAGCAGCCTGTGGACCTATCCACGTCCGTCCAGAGGAAAATAACAAAAGCGAACAGGATCTGGGAATTTTATGCATACGCTATCCTATGTAACATATGAACTGCAAAGGAGGTTCTGTACATGAGTAATACAGTAATACATTTTGGAGCAGGCGCCCTGGGAAAAGGATTAGTGATTCCAGTTCTCCATGACAGTGGTCTGTCTGTAACCGTCGTGGATGCCGATGCTGGATTGGTAGATTTTCTAAACAAAGAGGGGCAGTATCATATGTATATACTTGATGATGCTAAGAACCCTGTTCGGCAAATTCCGATAAAAAAAGCTTTCCATCTTATTCACGATCAGGAGCAATTGATAGAGGCTCTCCGAAAAACCGATATTGTAACCACCTCGGTACGCAGAGAAAATCTTCCTTCTGTAGCTGCTCTGTTAGCCGTCGCCTGGGGACAAAAAAGCAATAATACAAAATTAGTAATCTGCTGCGAAAATGTTGAAAATGTCTCCTCGCTTTTTCGCGATGCTTTGTTGCGCTTTGCAGAACCTCAAAATGTTGAAAATTTACTACAGGTTAAAATTCCAGATACTGTAGTAGACCGAGGCTGTTCCGCTAATCCCAGTGAACCATACTCTGTCCTCACTGAATCGTTTTATGAAATTGGAGTAGATGAAAAAGCAGTTCCAGATACTGGTATCTCCCAAATTCCTTCCCTTCCCAATCTACGCCAATGTTTTTATAGAAAGAGATTTCTTATGAATACTCGCGCAGATCTCCTGTCGTATTTTGCTATGGAATACGGTCTGCACACTTTCGGAGAAGCCGTCCATAGTCAAAGCCTTCAGGACTATTTGGCTCCATACCAGAATAATATTCTAAGGGAAGCTTTGATTAAAGAATTTTCCATGGCACCGTCAGAATACGAAAACTGGAATTCTTTTTATTTGGCCAGACTCCAAAAGTCAGATACCAAAAGCGATACCAGGCCTTTAAACACTATCGCCAGAGGGATGTGGGACAAGTTATCATATAAAGAACGTATTTTCTATCCCGTTGTCCTATGTAAAAAGCATAATTGCAACGTAAGCGCAGGTATTTCTCTCCTTGCAGATATAGTACAAATCCAAAAAAAGTCTGAATGCTTAAGCAATACTGAACTTATTGAGAAGCTGAAAAAACTCTGGTGTTTAGACCAAGACGGACAGGAAATATTTAACCAGGTAATTTCTCTCTGGAAAGAACGATATTAATTCAATAAGGGGGCTATGAAAAAAGCATAGCCCCTTTTATCTATCCATACGCTCAACATTCTATATCCTATTCTACGTTAATAACCGACGACATCTCCAGAAGCTTGGTGTTAATTAATGACTCCGAATATTCTACAGGCTCACCTTTTTCATTAAAACATAAATCGGTTTCCATCATAACAGGATAATTCGTATTCGGCAGCTTTAATATTTCCACAGCTCTTTTATTTGCTATTGTCGCCGTTATACTCTTTTTAATCTTAGCAATGCGTAAACCTTTGGTTTTTAGATATTCATGAAAACTCTCGCAGGCATCATCATACTCTGTCTCTAACTGAGGTATCAATCTGCATCCAACAAAACTTCTTGAATAAATCATGGGTGTATCATCACCAAAGCGAACTCTTTCCATAACATATACTTCTTCTCCCTCCAAAAGTTTTAATTTATCAGCAACCGGTTTACTGACAGCTTCCTTGGAAAAAGAAATTAACTTTGTATGAACCCGGTAGCCATTCCCCCGAATCAATATACTGACAGGCATACGAACAAAATCAACATTTTTATCATTTTCAGCATGAACAAAAGTTCCTACACCTTTTTTCCTTTTCAAAAAACCTTCATATACTAACTCATTAAGCGCTTGACGCACTGTGGTCCGACTTAAATCATATTTTTCCATTAATTCCTTTTCAGTGGGAATCAAATCTCCATCATGATAAACACCAGTACGAATATCATTCATAATCAGCTCTTTCAACTGATAGTAGAGCGGTATCGGAATTTTTTTATTGATATCCATTCGTGCCTCCTTTTTTCAAACATACAGCCACCATTACAAAACAATTATATCATAAATTCCCAATAAGTCACTATGTCACATCAAATGATTTTTTATATTTTTCCAATTACTTGTATCTCTTTTCTCATATCTGTATTAAAATAAGCTTAGAAAGGAGATCTGTCATGTCTATTACCCTAAGAAAAAAAGTCAATCCAACCATGGACTGCCTTTTCATCTCTCAATATGATATTTTGCTGAATCACGAAAAAACAGTAGGATATTGCTGGCTTAATTTAAACCCGACACTATCACAAAAATCCGGTAATTTAGGCTATTACATTGATCCCTCTCATCGCGGTTTTTCCTATTCTCTTTTTGCTTCATTGGAACTCTTTAAAATTGCGGCCCAAGCCGGAAGAAAAAGCCTTACAATTTACTGTAGAAAAGATAACGCTGCCTCTTTGCACATCTGTTACCATCTTCAGCAGCTAACCCATTCGCCTGCTCCTACATGTCAGGATAATCTTTTCATTTTTGAAATTTTCCTGTTGACTATCCCGGAAAACATGGTAGAATAGTACTGTTCGGAGACATAGCTCAGCTGGGAGAGCATTTGCTTGACGTGTAAAGGGTCGCAGGTTCGAGTCCTGTTGTCTCCACGATCGGCCGCAGGCCACAGATATCGGGAAGCCTTGGTTTTATAAGGCTTCCCGTTTTTTTGCATCCTGTTATCTCAGGCAGGATCTAAAAAGGCTCCGCAGACCCATCCTTCATACTGATTGGCAATCAAAATCTTGTACCACAGTACTCCATTGGGCGCCATGCCCTGACCAATCACATCAACCTGATTTCCAACGCCTAAAAGGGGCCAGGCTGTCATAATGGAATTTTGAACTCCGGCGCCTGTCCGAACATTGGTCATCGGTTCATTGCACACCGCCGGCCACTTAACATACTCCGTTTCCGCATCGCTCTCGGCCGCCTTCAGGACCTCCGGGGCCGCCCAGCCCTGCCGGGTACCGCCGGCCGCTTTGGCTACGCCCCAGCAATAAGGATAGTTGGCTCCGGCATAGTCTACGATATACATCTCAGCACTATTTTTTGCAATAGCCCCGCCGGTGCCCTTTCCGGTACCGTAGATCGTTCCAGCAACAATTACCTTGTCGCCGATGGCAAAACCTGTCTCTGCGGGGTCCTTGGACTCCTGGGAGTTTTGAGGATCTTGAGGCTCCTGGGGCGCCGGAGGAGTATCCTCCTGATCCATGTACCAGGTATTTTTAAACGCCTCCGGCGTACCATAAAGATCGATCAGAAGATCCGCCGTTTTTCCCCAATCGGCCAGCTGCAAATGCGGCCGGTCCGGTCTGCTGAAGCTGCCGCCCCAGATCAGGCCGATACTCTCTGCGATGGCTCCCACACGCTCAAAGAAACGTCCCTCCGTATTGTATGCCCCGGTACCGTCGTTCCGGCAAAAATCTACCGCCGTCCCCCAATTGTGATGACTGTGAGGATACGACACACTGGAAGTCCCTTTCGCAACGCATTCAGCCTGTTCGGCAGCCGTGCGCAGCGTAGATGTGTTTTTAATCACCAGTCCCTGAGAACTGCACAGCTTCTGAAGTTCTTTCCATTTTTCCTGCAATACAGGATGTAATAATGTCAGATCTCTGCTCATATTCCTCCCTCCTCTTTTTCAGCATCCATGCTGACCTCCGGCAAACCTGCCACAGAAGTCAGCAGTGATACCAATCCGGCAAGCAGCGAAGCAGATACCACCACTCGCCAGTCCACTGCACTGATCACCGTAGAGGCTCCAATCACGCCGACTGCCGTCTGCGCCATGGTCTTTACCGCCCGTACAGAAGCCGCATGAACCCATATTTTCCAATTATTTTTGTTCATCTTGCTTACCCCCTTTTCTACTCTTTTCTAATCTCTAACTCCTTGATCTCATCAAACATATGTGTTATCATCCCATTTCCTCCCAGCTCGTGATAAGCTTCATACATCTCACAAAAATTTTCATAAGCGTAGGATGGGATGTATCCCTGCGCTACATATTTGTCATGGTATTCGATCATCTGCACCCGCAAAAGCAGCATCGTTCCGCGGCTGTTGGCGTCTCTGCCCTTCCGCTGATTTTTCAGCAGCCAGATTACATATCCCAATACAATCGGCAGCGCAGCCATGTAGGTCTGTAAAAGCACTTCCTGCACCATAATTTTCTCTGCTTCGACTCTCCTCCCTGTTTCGATATCCCTTGCTTTTAAAATTACTTCTGTTTTCTCTTACTCCCCGCTTTCCTACCTTGCCTCATCCTAAGTTTTTGCTATGCTAATCTTATCAAATTTGTCAGGAGGTACCCCTATGGTCAATCAAATCATCAATTCTGTGCTTACCAATATGTCTCCGCATCTGAACAGTTCACAGCTCACCATTCTCGCCCAATGCCTGATACATACGCTGCATGACACCACTATTACCATCTCTTCTTCTCAGCTTCCCTCCGCCATAGGATACAACGACTCTCTGCTGCGGCAATTTGCTGCCAGTAAGCGCCTGGAGGGCAAATCCCCTCTAACCATCGCCCAATATCTCCGTGCCAGCCAACGCTTTTTATCTGCCGTCAATAAGCACTGCACCGACATTACGGCACTGGATATTAAATACTATCTATCCGTCTATGCTTCCACCGGCGTATCATCAACTACCGTTCACAATGAATTACACTTCATCTCTGCGTTCTTTAGCTGGTTAATGGACGAAGAATTTATTGTCCGCAACCCTGCGCACAAAATCAAGAACATCCGCAAAGACACTCCGCCAAAATACCTACTAACCGACAATGATATAAGCCAAATGCACAATGCTTCCCGCAACAAAAGGAATCAAGCTATCATCGACGTATTAGCCAGCACTGGTCTGCGCGTATCTGAACTGGCAGCCTTGAACCGCAATTCCATATCACCAGAAGGAGCCGTTTGCGTATATGCAACCAAAACCCACTCATATCGAACTGTCTATCTCACCCCAACAGCCAAAAACTCCCTGAACACCTACCTATCTTCCCGTACCGATCATCATCCTGCCTTATTTCTCACTGCCCGTGGCCACCGTATCACTGCCCGAAATATTGAGGACATAGTTCATCAAACATCTGTTGCCGCAGGAATCCCCCATACCATTACAGTCCACAGTATCCGCCGATACTTAGCCACCGCCCTGCATCGCCGCGGCTGCCCTCTCACCTATGTCAGTCGTCTGTTAGGACATGCCAGTACATCTATGACCGAGCAATATTACATTCAACTGTCAAGCGATGATCTACAGGCCGCATATAT
>CALWLM010000087.1 GCA_944381515.1 uncultured Lachnospiraceae bacterium
GGATAAAGGTATCTCCCGCCTTAAAAAAAGGACAGGGGCCGGATTTGGGATTTGCAAGATATTTCTCCTGCAATTCGGGAAATACCTTCGTTTCCAATACCGTTATCTTACATTCATGCTGCATATACGCACCTCCGTCTTCCTCGCATTTTTCATCAATATCCTTTGCTTCTATGCTATTGTATCATGTCCTCCTCTCCATGACAAAATATTTTCTCGCAAAAGATTTCTCCGTTTATCTCTGTGCAAATAAGACGCCTCCGCCAGCGATTTTCATCTCCTGCCGAAAGCGTCTTATATTGCCTTTACATACTTTACATTTATATTGCTGAATTAAAATCCAATACCTTTATTTTTGCTGCCCTTTTTTTCAGGCAGAGCTGCCGGTACGGACCTTGTTTTATTCTGCCTGATCCCCGGCCTCTGGCTGACTCTGATCATCGGTCTGATCCTGGCTCTCAGCCTGATCCTGGTTCACGTCCTGATTCATGTCCTCGGCCTGCTCCTGCTCATCCTGTGCAGTTGCCGCCTCTTCCCCGACAGTCTCCTTTTGGGCCGTCTCTTCCTTGGCATATTCCATCAGGTAGCCTTCGCGCAGTCCACAGCGGCTGATCACGACGGTTTCGATCTCATAGCGTTCGATAATCGTCAAAAGAATCAGGAAGCCGGGTATCAGCGTGTGAATACGATCGGGGCAGAGCTTCAGAATCAGCTGCCACTTGCCGTTTTTCTTCTCCGCCATCTGGCGATACATTTTTTTCAGCTTTTTCACTTCCATGACATTGCACTCTTCCGGCAGTTCATAGAAGTGACGGTACAGACGGCCAATGGCGCGGATACTTCCGCCGATACCCACTAGCTGACCGCTCTCCGGCTTCATAATCATCAGACCGGAATCGTTTAACTGCTTATTGACAATGCCGCGAATTTTGGCCCGCTCTTCATCCTTGGGCAGAATCCGCTTCACATGCTTTTTGAACAGGCTCAGGGAACCCACCGGGATACTCAGCGCATCCAGCACCGTCTTGTCGTAAAAGGTAACGATTTCGGTACTGCCGCCGCCGATATCCACTAAAATACCGTCACGGGTGCGGATCTGTGAAACGGCACCTTTGAAGTCCAGCTTGGCCTCCTCCTCGCCGCTGATCACGTGAATCTTAAATCCGGTCATCTGCCACAGACGGACAGCCGCCTCTTCGGTATTCTCCACATTTCGCAGGGATGCCGTTGCAAATACCATCACATGCTCGATGCCCAGATTCCGGACAATGGTGCCAAATTCCTTAAGCACCGATGCAGCCGCCTCGATACCCTCGTCTGTGAGAAAGCCGTCCTTCACATAGCCGGCCAGTCCCACCATCTCTTTCTTGTGGAAAAACTGTTTGAAATTTCCGTCTTCATTGTGATAGATTCCAAGGCGCATCGTATTGGAACCCATGTCGATTACTGCATACATCCCTTTTCTTCCTTTCATGATTTATGATCACCGCGCAGGGGCAGTCCTGTCAGTCCTGCGGACAGCTGCCGCTCTCAGCCAGAGCCTTCCGATCCTCATCCTCCTGCTCCGGGTCCATCAGGCACAGGGCCCCGTGACACTCTGCGGGAAGCTGGGCAGGACGGCGCTCATAGGCTTTGCGGTAGAAATATTCCTGTGAATCCATAACATATTCGCCCTCCATGGGAACCCGGCGCATGTAGGAGCCGTCGGCCATCTGCATATGGCAGTTGCGGTTGTCAGCCAGCAAAATAGCAAACATCTGGCGCAGCCTCTCCCGGCACTCCGGTTCCGTAACCGGCGTTATGACTTCCACCCGGCGCATGGTGTTGCGCGTCATCAGGTCGGCAGAACCGATATAAATTTTCTGATTCGTCCCCAGACCGAATATATAGATGCGGGAATGTTCCAGGAAACGGCCCACGATACTGATTACGCGGATATTCTTAGTCTTGCCAGGAATCCCTCCGACAATGCAGCAGCTTCCCCGGACGATCAGATCCACCGGTACGCCCGCATCCGAAGCGTCCATCAGCGCATCGATAATCTTTTTGTCCGTCAGGGAATTCATCTTCATACCGATATAAGCAGGCGCTCCGGCCCTTGCCAGCTTTATCTGCTCATAAATCATATCCAGCACCCCGCTCTGCAAAGAGGTAGGCGCCGCCAGCAGATGCTTTAACCCATCCGGAGCCTGTCCCAGACTCAGGCTGGTAAAAATACTGGCTACTTCCGCTCCGATCTGCGCATCTGCCGTCATATAAGACAGGTCGGTGTACTGTCTGGCTGTTTTTTCATTATAGTTGCCCGTGCCGATCTGACTCAAATAGACAATATGTCCGTCCTTTCTGGCCGTAACCAGGCAGAGCTTGGAATGTACCTTCAGACCGTCCAGACCGTAGAGGATACGGCAGCCTGCCTCCTCCAGCCTGCGGGACCATTCAATATTATTCTCCTCGTCAAAGCGGGCTCCCAGCTCCAGCAAAACCAGGACCTCCTTGCCGTTCTCCGCAGCCTCGATCAGGGCCTCGGCAACCTTGCTGCCTCTGGCCAGGCGGTACAGCGTCATCTTGATGGAGATCACATCGGGATCAACAGCCGCCTCCTCCAGCATCTGCAAAAACGGCTTCATACTCTCAAAAGGATAGCACATCAGCCGGTCCTTCTTCTGCACCTGCTGCCAGATATTTTCGTTCTCATGAAGCATCAGAGCTTTTTGGGGCGTCTTCTTATCATAGAACAGCTGACTGCGTCCCCGCAGAATATGGCGAATATCATCCACAAAGGACAAATCCATGGGAATGCGGCAGTAATACACCTCGCTGCGGTCCGTGTCCAGATAGCCGCACAGCTGATCGAGCATCCCTGCGGGCAGCCGCTTGGACAGCTCCACCCGCACAGGCTTGCGCCTCAGCCTGCGGCGCACCATCTCCTCCATGGCGCCCCGGTAATCCTCCTCATCGGCCATATCCGGATCAATATCCGCATTACGGGTAATCCGAAGCAGCGCCTGCCCCTTTACATTATAATTGCCAAACACAGAAGGAGCAAACTGGCGGATCAGATCATCCGTCAGGATATACCGTCCCTTACCGCCGGGCAGCGAAATCAGCCGGTGAACAAAGCCTCCCAGGCAGGAGATAAGCCCCAGCTTTGTACCGCCCCCGCGTCCCTCCAGGCTGACCACCACATAGGTTCTGCCGTTGGGCAGGAAGGGAAAAGGCTGTTTTTTCCCTACGATCTGCGGAGAGAGGATAGGGCGCAGTTCTCTCTCAAAATATTCCTTTACGTAACGATTCTCATCCTTCTTCAGATTGCGGGGACTTACCAGATGAAATCCCTGCCCCTCCAGCTCCTTTTTCAGAGTCCGATAGGCCGTCTCCTTGCGCCCGTCCAGGCCCTTTACCCGGGACGCAATGGCCGCCATCTGTTCCGGACCGGTCATCTGGGTCTTATTCTCCCGGATTTCTTCTGAAATCTGTATCTGATCGATCAGGGAGCCCACCCGGACGCGGAAAAACTCGTCCAAATTGGTCTGATAGACCGAAAGAAAAAAGAGGCGTTCGCAAAGAGGAAGCGACTGATCCTCCGCTTCCTCCAGAACCCTCTCATTAAACTTTAGCCAAGATAATTCTCGATTGTCAAATCCTGTCCTTTTCATCCGTCTGATCCCTTTTCATACTATGAAAGCTCTGTCCCTGCGAACAGCTTTCACCCTTGATGATGACTGCACCTGCATTCATCTCCAATTTATATATTACCAGACTTTATCCCGAGAGAAAAGGGCTTTATTGTAAAGTCTGTGTAAAGAATCTCGAGATAACAGGGCATAAGGATCTTTCACCTCACTCTTATTTTGCTCGATTGAAGATGGAACGGACCGGCACCGGAGACAGCTTTCTCTGCCAGCTGCGGCGCGTTTTCTCCTTCTTAAGCTCCAGCGGCTCCGGCGTCTGTTCCATCAAATGCCGGTACTCTCTGGCCAGCTGCCAGCCCACGGTGGCGATGCTGCGGCTCTTGGCCACATCATAGCCCGCCTCCGTTACGCGAGCCAGGTTCTCCCGCTCGGCTCCATCCAGCATAGCCGTAAGCTTCTCCTCGAAACCGTCCAAGGCAGACGCCTTATATACCTGTCTGCCGTCTGTGAGCCAGTCCTCATAGATCGGGATGTCGCGTACCAGCACAGGACATTTCATCGCCAAAGCCTCCAGAAGGACAATTCCTTCCGTCTCTTCCTTTGTCATAAACAGGAATACATCGCTGCCGCAGTAAGCGTCCCGCAGCTCCTCCTTGGGAATATAGCCGGGGAAATGCAGGTTGGGCAGTTTGGTCCCCAGGGCCTCACGGATATGAGGAGGAATCATCGGCAGACTCAGATCGCCGAACCAGATAAACTGATACTGGGGAAGCCTTCCAGCCAGCTCAATGAAATCCAAAATTCCCTTCCGGTCGATAGGCAATCCCACCGAAAGCACGACCCGGTCCTCATCCGAAAAACCGTATTTGCGGCGGAAAGCCTTCCCCGCCTCCTCATCTCTCTGATAGAAGGACAGATCAATGCCGTTGGAGATGCTGACCACCGGACGGCCAATGTGATAGCCGTCAAGAAGGCGCTTGGCATAAGGAGTGGGCGCAATCACCACATCCCCCTGAGAATAGCACAGCTTCAGCCACTTTTTGAACAGAGGAGCCACCAGATTGGAACCGATAAAGGAATTACGGAAATCCTCCTCGGTAGAGTGACCGTGGTAGACCACTTTCTTACCCTGATGATGAGCCCGCCGGGCCAGCAGGAAGGATTTGGGGAATATGGTATTGATATGAGCCACATCCCAGTCCTCGCGCATATCTGTCGTATACTCCACCTGGTTGGCGTCAAGCGCCTCCATCTGATGATAGATGGCGCGGCCCACACCGCTCTTTTCAATCATCTTCTGCGCTCCGGAATACAGTAAAACTTTCATAACAGATCTCCCTCCTAACAGCCTATTGAATTCGTCACATCCTATTTAATCAATGAAAGCAGCTTCATTCCGATCGTATACAGTCCCAAACTGTACAATGCAATGGAAAACGGCTTGCCAAGCAATATTATTGTTGCCATTTTTCTCAGACGCATCCGCGTAAGCCCTGCCAGATAGCAGAGGAAATCATCGGGAGCCACCGGGAAAAAGATCGCTATGGCAAAAAACTTGTCAAAGCGGTTACCCTTCTCCAGCCAGCCGATATATTTGTCATAGAGCTTGGGACTGGTGATATTGCGTACAAAGGGCGCACCGTATCTTCTCGCCAGCAAAAAAGCGCAGATGGAACCGATGCTGATGCCTATATAATTAAAGACAAAACCCCAGACCGGCCCAAAGATCAGCACGCCGGCCAGGCAGCCCACAGCCCCCGGCAGAATCGGCAGCACCACCTGCACCGCCTGTACCACTGTAAAAATCACAGGAGCCCAGATACCAAAACGGACCAGAAAATCCTCCAGCGCTTCCTGAGACTGAAAGATCCCCTGCTTCCAGCAGTACCAGACAAACAGCCCCATGAGAACCAGCCCCGCTGCGGTGCAGCCGTTGAGAATCCATTTTGCACTCCTGCTCTGGACATGAGTCTGAACCTGAATATCGGCCGCCTGAAGAGCCTGAGCCTGCTCTTTGACTCTGGCCTCTTTTTTCTCACGGCGCTGCTCCAGCCTATCTTCAATCTTCTTTTCTATCTTTTCTTCCATGTCACTGCACATTTCCTTAACGGTGACCTGGTTTGCACGAATACCGATACTCTGTTGATTTTCCATGTCCTTCTCCTTCATAGTCTTCCGTCTCAATTTCAAAGCTGATAAAGCTGTAAGTTTCTTCGTTTCTTTGTTATGTTCTTATTGTTATGTCCTTATTTTAAAGGCCGATATTTAATATCCTGCGAACTAAATGTGAAGAAAATCTTAAGATAAAGCTCTGAAACCTTTGTTTTCTCTGCTGCAGGCCGGTTTATTTCCGACCCTGTTAACACTATACAATACTAATGTTACCACAAGGGCACAGGAAAAATCACATTTTTGTGACTTACAAAGGAACATTTTTTGACTGGGAGGCAGGTTTGGGAGAATGTTTTAGACGGCGCCTCTTGACAATAAGGCCGCCGGAAATTATGATAGTCTGCGCCGGTACCGGCAGATGAAGATGCAAAAAATTTGTTTCTATTTATCGGGCCAGTTTTTAGCCATGAAATTTTCAAGAGGTTTTTGAGAGGTTTTTATGAGTGCATTTGAAAAAACAAAAGACAATGACATAGCTGCATCGGCCGCCCATCGCGACAGGGTGCGGCTTTTCTGTTCCTATGTGCTGCCCTCCGTGCTGTCCTTTGCCCTGTCCGGCATATACGCAATTGTGGACGGCTTTTTTATCGGCAACAGCATCGGCGACGCAGGGCTGTCCGCCATCAACATCGCCTACCCGGTGACTGCGCTGATCCAGGCGGTGGGCACGGGAGCCGGTATGGGAGGAGCCGTCCTTTATGCGGTTCGTCTGGCAGAGGACCGGCGCAGTGACGCTGAGAATGTGCTGCGGGGAACCATTCTTTTTCTCACCGTCAGCGGCATTCTCCTCTCGCTCCTGCTCTTTCCCGCTATCGATCCCCTGCTGACTCTGATGGGCGCGGAGGGACATCTCCATACGCTTGGCCGGGAATACCTGCAAATCATCGTACTGGGCGCCATTTTGCAGATCTTTGGCACCGGCATTGTACCCCTGATCCGCAACAACAACGGCTCTCTCTTTTCCATGTTCTGCATGATCGCCGGATTCCTGACCAATATCGTACTGGACTACGCCTTTGTATGGATCTTCTCTTGGGGCATGACCGGAGCGGCCGCCGCCACCATCATCGGCCAGGGCGTGACCATGGCCGGCGGCTTTCTCTATCTGCTGCTTAAAAAGCTGCCCTTCTGGGGACCGGTCCGCCGGAAAAGAATGCTCTGCCTCCATATCCTGCGGATCGGCATCGCCCCCTTTGGAAATACCATGTGTCCTATGATCTCGCTGCTTCTGATGAACAAGTTTTCACTGACCTGGGGCGGAGAGAGAGGCGTTGCCAGCTACGCCTGCATCGCCTACATTATGACCATTGTCTATCTGCTGCTGCAGGGCGTAGGCGACGGAAGCCAGCCGCTGATGAGCCAGTATTACGGAATCGGCAGCAAAGAGGAAGTTCGGCAGATCCGCCGTCTGTCCTATGGAGCTGCCTGGATTGTCTCCGCCCTGTGCATGGCCTGCCTGTTTGTGCTGAGAGGAGAGATAGGCCCCTTATTTGGCTCATCCGGCGCCGTATCTGTCGATGTGGCAGCTGCTCTGCCCATTTTCCTGACCGCCGTCCCCTTTGTTTCTTTCACCAGAGTTACCACCTCGGCCCTCTACGCCACCGAACAGAATATCTGCTCCTATATTCTGGTGTACGCCGAACCGGTTCTCCTCGCCCTGCTTCTCCTTATCATTCCTCCCTTCTGGAAACAGGACGGCGTCTGGTGGAGCATGGCCCTTTCCCAGATTCTCACTTGTCTGATCGCTTTGGGAATCAAGATTTACTCAGACAGGAGATGAAGCTCTGCCTCTATCCGCCTCACCCGTCCCTCCCGGACGTCGATGGCCTTCTCTCCCCGAATCAGACCGCGGGTATGGCGGATGCTTCCATCTGTGTACAAAAGCTGAATATCCCCCACCTCGTATTCTCCCGGCATAAAGGAAGCCTCCGTCATCGTATTCCGGGTCAAGCGATACACCACATCTGTCTGTCCCAGGAATCTGGCTTCCACTGCGCTTCTGTCTCCCACCAAGAAGGCCGGAAGAGCCGGGGTTAATCGAAACACCAGCTCTCCGTCCAATGTCTCAAAGGGCTTCTGCCCAAAAAACATCCATTTCCACATAGTAAGGAACTCCGCTGTGGAACCGCTCAGGCGGGCCACAAAGCCCCGCCCCCACAGTCTTTCATCAGGATTGCTGCTGCTGACCAAAAACGATGAATTTTCCAGCGGGCTTCTGCCGTATCGATCGGCATCCAGGAATGGAATCGCCGCCTGCCGAAAATCTTCGGTAAATTCTTCATAGAGACCTGAGCGCAGCAGCTCCAGCAGATATTTGTACTCCATATGCAGCCAGATCGATTCGTTTTCCAGCCATCCCGGCGTAAAAGCCGCCGCCCTTCCCAGCTCTATACCGGCTTCCCGCAAGGATGCGTTTACCTTATACATTTTAAGCTCTTTATCATAAAGCGAACTCTCTTTTACCGCCCTGTATAATTTAAGCTTCTCCTCCCGTCCGCTGCCAGACCGCAGCCAGTGCACCGACCCTTCTAAAAACAGCGGCGCTTTTTTCTGTTTTACCTCCAGGGGCCAGATCCCCGTCTCATTTTCCTTCCAGCGGGTAATCTCGTAGTAATAGTATGTGGGAAAGACCTGCTCATCCTCCTGCGCCTTTTCCACCGCCACGGTAACCACCGACAATAAAGGCTCCAGCAAAACTGCCAGTTCACCGGTCTCCGCCAGTACGCTTTCTCCATATTGTCCGGCATAGGCCGCGGTCCGGTAAGCTTCGGCCGCCCGGTTGATTTCCAGATAAAAAGGCAGCTGAGCTTCTTTTCTTTTCAGCGTTTCTCTCCGTTTGTCGGCGATATCTCCCAATTCTTTTAACAGTCCATGGAGCTCTCGCCGCAATCGTACCGACCTCCCATATTTGCACAGCTTCTCTATCGTGAAATGCAAAAGCCGCTCCAGCTCGCAGGTTTCCGCCATGGAAGAACCGTAGAGTCCCGGCAGACCATTCAGAGCATCGTACCAGCCCGGTTTGCCTCCCTCCATTGATATGCCCATGGCATAAAAATCCAGGGCGGCAAACTTTACGGAGCACAGCAAAACAAATTTCTCCAGCAGGGAACTGCTGAAAGCCTCCCAATCTCCGTCCGTTTCCCTCTCATCCAAAAATTCATATTGTCTGAGTCCTGCCGCAGTTTTTTTGCTCCTCTTCTGACAGGGCTTTAAGCAGGCCTTGGCCTTATACCAGCGAAGATTTTCGGTAAAGAGCAGCTCTTCCTCCTTATCCGGAAAGATACTCAGGTAATCCTCAACCAAATCCAGCCCATAGGTCCAGTGATCGCACCAGTACCCCTCTCCAAAGACAGCTCGTTCTTCAAGGCGAGCCTTCTCCATAATCTGCGCAAACAGCTCTTTCTGTTTCTCCTCATTTTGCTCCTTCGTCCACAGGATACGGCACAGCTCGCCGGGGGTAAAGCTTTCCGGAACGCCGTATTCTTCCGCCTGGCTGGAGCTCAGACAAAAGGTCACCGGGTCCAGCTGCAAAGGATTGCAGCCGTCCAGCTGGATCAGATCATAAAACAAACGAATATTATAATCCCCCACAAAGGGAGCAAAGCTTACATCACAGCGCCGGTTCTGATTCATATCACGGTAATTTCCGTTTCCCTGCGAGTAGTATTCCGGCCGCAGGGTGAAATAATTATAATCCCGTTCCAAATCCCCGTGCTTGCGGGAATAGGTATAGAATATCTTTTTTCCGGGCAAAAGAACGGGAAAACCGCCCCGCAGCCCATTATCCAGATAAGTATAACGGCAGTAAGCATCAAAAACGGGGTCTGCCGTCCGCACCGCCGCAGGGGCGGTCAGTTCCTGCGTCAGCCTTTCCGCCTCCCGGTACTTGTCCGCAAACCAGGCCGCCGTAAAGCTTGCCCGTCTCAGCTCCTCCAATTGCTCCCTGTCTGCCACCTGGCCGATCAGCTGATACAGCTCTGCGCTCTCTCCTGCCGCCAGGCATCTGCTAACGCCATAAAAACTACAGGGAAACAGATTTTGACGGCTCTGCCTTCCAGTCAGGATGCCGGCCAGTCCTCCCTCCCAAAAAACCACCGGCTCTTCCAGAGAAGTATCGTAACCAAATACAGCCTCCGGGTCCACCACCGGCTCCAGCAGCTTTCCGCTTCCATCCGTTCCCAGAGAAAAATGCCCGCCCTTCACCTCGCTTATCTGGGCCGTGTCCTCCATGCTGGCGCGCACGCAAAAGCAGGGGACTCCCGTCTGTGCATCCTCCGCCTCCATCCATGCCTTGCCGGTCTGACACATATATTTGAGCGTCCACAGATTTACGCCGTAGGGAACCAGAGCCGGCATCCCGTCGAGGATCTCACAGCTCCACTCCTCCCCGGAAATATTGGTGACGGTAAGCTTTCTGACCAACGCTCCCACCTTCTCCCCCGGCAAGACGAAATAATCCACACGGGTTTCCAGCCCCCAGTCTCGCCTCGTCTCCACCAGCGTCAGGGTATTCATGGAGATTTCCATCCGCTGCCCTTCCGCCTCCCGGGCAAAGGGCTCCCATCTATCCCGGTCCCGCCGGATAAAGGTGCGAAAACCGGTTCGCTTTACATTTTGATAAGCCTGATGGGCCGGACAGAATTCCATGATACTGTGATCCTTATCCTCCACGCCAAAGCTGGCTACAGCCTGCCCCCGATTTACGTAATGGCACCAGATCGGAATCCCCCTTGTGCCGGCTATACCAGGCAGAAAGCTGGAGAATGTCGGTCTCCTGCCATAGTCCTCGATGATCACGCGCTGTCCCTCCACTCTCATTTTGTTTTTCCCCTCTCTTTACTCTTTTTTTCTTCCAGCCAGATATCAATCTGCTGTTCCTGGCAGGCTGCAAACGATTCCAGCTCTGCCTTTCTCAGAATATTTTCCGGCCATTCCCGACCGCCGACTGTCATGCGGCCGATTTTATAGACGCCGTATTCCAGCCGCAGCGGATTGTGGTAGGTCACCTGAAAAGAACGTCCCGCGAAACGCAGCCGGATCATTGCCTGCCCTTTTACATCAAATTGCTCCGCCATAAGCTTCGGCTCAAAAATCATATCTCCCCATTTTCCCTTTACGCCGAACATTTCCGTCACCGCCGTGAGCATCAGCCAGCTGGCCGCACCGGTCAGATAATGATACATTCCCCGTCCGTTCCGGTCAAAATACTCAGGAATACCCGGATAAATCCGGCTGACAGAAAAATCGGCTGCCTGGCGCAGCAGATTGTCGATTACCCGGTATCCCTCCCGCACCATTTTGCGGCCATACAGGGCATGGGCATACATCACCGCCATGTGGGAAAATACGGCTCCGTTTTCCTTGTGGCCATAGGCAAAGCCAAACATCCTCCCCAGAGTCAGTTCCCCCTCGCCAAATTCCGTGTTCAGGCAATATCCTCCTCTTTCCCGATGATACAGGTATCGATCGGCGCTCTTTACCATCATCGCCGCCTGACTCTCCGTCGCCGTATCCGAGGCCAGGGCAAAAACCTGGCTGGTCAGCATCATGCGAACGCCTTCCGGCCCTGCCCCCTCCACAGCTCTGCCCAGATTGTCATAATAACCGTTCATAAAGCCGCAGTCCGGTTCCGACTGCACCCATTCCCGGCTGCGGATACGCTCCTTCATCCCGGAGGCAAGCGCCTCCAGCTCTGCGGCAAGCTCCAGCGCATCAAAGCCTGCGCGCCGTCCGCTTATCCGTCCTCTGCATGCTTCTGCATAACGAGCCAGGCTCTCCCTCTTTTCTTCATCGCTTTTCTTACTCATAGAGGTAAGCTCCCCCAGCTCCTGCGCCAGCATAAGCTTCTGCTGCGGTCTGACTTCGCCTATATGGCGAAGCAGCCGTGCCAGCTTCGTCAGCCCGCCGGCATAGGCCGCCGTAAAGGCTACGCTCTCTCCCCGGTCCGACGCCATATCCAGCGCATCGTTCCAGTCCGCCCCGCGCAGGCGGATATAGCCGTGCTCGCCCAGTTCGGCGCAGGCTGTCAGATGCTCAATCAGCACATGTTCCAGCACTGTGCCCAGATAAGGCTCGCCCGATACGGTCCTCAGCCGATGATCTGCTTCCTCACACTGCGGGTCTTTTTCTGTCCCCCGTTTGATCTGCCCATCCTGAAAATAAGGAACCGCCTCAAAAAGGACATCCAAATCACCGGTCTGCTGCACATAAAATTCCAGCGTGACAAAAGGCCAATAGCCGTGATCCATCCACACCCGCAGAATTTGGTTCCGGTCTGCAATAAATTCTCCCGGCTTTGCGCCGATGATCGTGGCATTCGTCCCATCCATACGCACGCCGTCAAAATAAGCAATCAGGCTGTCCCGCAGCAGAGCAGGCTCCGTAATCAGCCCTGCCAGACAGTCCTGCCACAGATCTCTCCAGCCGCGCCCGCCCCTGCCGTAATCATGATGGGGCAAAAAAGAGCAGCCGAAGATGCGCCGCAAGTCAGGCTGCAGGCAGATCCAGCGGTACAGCCGGTCCCTCTGTCTGTCCGATGTGGCAAAAGAAATAATCTGCCGATCCCGCCAGCTTTTTTTCGTTCTCTCCAGAGAGCCGGCCGCTTTTATACGGCTGCCCAGCTTATCCAGATATTCCTCCTCTTTCCGGTCCTCTGTCTCCTGTCCCTCCAGGATACCCATCACGACAATATAGTCCGCCGTCTCTCCCGGGCTCAGCCTTCGGGGCGCAAAGCGCAGAGCGCCTACGCTTTCCTTTCCGCAGAGCCGGCTGCCGGGAGGGCATCCGGGCAGCCCGCGCACCACCCATTCCGGCCATTCAAAGCTTCCTCCCTCGCCGATGAAGGCCGCCGCATCAGGGCAAAACTCCTGCGGCATTTCTCCGTTCTCTCCGGCTCCCGCCACAAAGTATGCCGTATCGTTCTTTCTGTGTCCTTTTTCATCGAAAGACAGAGTAGGACGTACAATCACTGCCCGCTGCGAGGTATAAGTTCGATGCAGCAGCGAGGTGACATGGCGGTGATCCCGCAGGTTGTCGGCGCTGCGCCCATAAATCGGCACGGCCGCTGTGGCAGTAAGCGTTAGCTCCTCCTTACTCTCATTTCGCACGGACACCCACATCACCTCCGTCCTGGGCGCTTCATCCGGCACCCAGGACGTCACGGAGGCTGTCAGGAAGCCTGCGCGGCTGCGGCGAACGCACTGCCACAAAGGGCCGGCCTCCAGCGTAACCTCCTCCTGCGGGCAGAAACGCCCCTGAATCTGCTCCGGCGATACACCTGCCGCCGACCAGATCCGTCCGTCCCCGGTACTGCACCAGAAGTTGCGGCTGCTGCGGCTGATATGCAGATCGTCTATGCTCACCGGCTGCAGCAAAAAATGTTCCTGATCGATTTTTGCATCTCCCCCCAGCAGAGGACTTATGCAGGATTTCAGCCCCTCTGGAGCGGTGAGCGGCAGATACAGTCCGCTTACCCGTTCCGGGCTGCGAAGCCGGAAGGTCCCTGCATCATCCAGAAACACATATCCCCCGGCAGGCGACAGGGCAGGGTTCTTCTCTCTGCGTTCTTCCGTGCAAAGCCCCCAATGCTTCTCCGGTTCAGCTTCTTGACCGCCGCCCTTCCAGGGCTCGTCAAATGCTTCAAATACAAAAGCCGTCGCCTGCTCCCTCTTAAGCCACTGCTCCATCTGTCCCAGATACAGGGCCTGACCCGCTGCCGAAGCCTCATCCTGCAGCATCTGGCAGCTGTCGCTCTTCGTCGTCCAGCCATACTCGCCAATAACGATCTGTTTATCCGGATAGAGAGCCTTTACCTCTTCGTAATCCCTGCGGGTCCAGGCTGCTGCCTCCTTTAAGGGCACGCGATTCCACTGAGGATAGCTGTGAATCGAAATAAAATCAAGAATTTCCCCTAAGGCACGCAGCTCCTTCCACTGAGGAGCGCCTTCATTGTAGGTCACCGGCTGACGGCAAGACTCCCGGACCCTCAGAGCGAATTCCACAAGGCGCTCCTGCGCCAATATATCCCCTCCCCAGTCCGGCGTATTTTCATTGCCCACCGACAGAGCGACAATCTCCCGCTCATATTCTCCGGCCAGGACACACAGCCTCGCAAGCTGCGCCTCATTATAGCTGCGGTTAGCCTTCGCCTCCTCTTCGCTCAGCTTTTTTGCCCAGGCACAGCGCGGATTGTACAGCTCCGCCCTGGGATCAATCCCCACCTGCACCTGCAGCGGCAGCCCATCCTGCCGGATCCGCTTTAAGACCATTTCCGTATGCTTCCCCGGCTCGTACATGCGCAGCAGCCGGTATCCTCTCGCCACCAAAATCTCCAGATCCTCCGCCACCTGGCTTTCTTCCGGGCAGAGGCCTGTACGGGGACTCTGCCCGCGCCGATAGCCGGAATAGCATATCCCATTTTCAAAAGGAAGACTCCTCATCGTTACTCCTCCGCATTTCCTCTTCTCATCTGTTTCCCCCTGCGATAATCGACGGGGGTTACCCCCACAGCCTCCTTGAATACACGAGAGAAATTCTTGTAGCTGTCGTATCCCACCGCCTCCGCCACCTGTCCAATGCGCAGGTCTGTTTCCGCCAGCAGACGCTTGCTCTCCGCGATCCGGATATCCCGCAGATATTCCAAAAAGGTCATTCCTGTATATTTGCGAAAAGCATTGGAAAAATAAGCGTAATTTAAAGATACGCTATTGGATACCATGGCCAAGGTCAGCTGACGGCGATAGTTGGCTTTCATGTAGGCGATAGCCTTTTCCATATCTGCATTTTCCCGATACTTCTCCCGGTACTGTCTGACCCGGCAGTTCAAACGCAAAAGCTCCTCCTTTAATGCCAGCAGGTACTCCCGCATTCCTGCAAAGTCCATCAGGCTGCCAGGGCTGCGTCTCTCTTTCTCCCTCTCTTTTTCTTCTGTTTCTTCCATATCTTTTAGTTCTATCTCCCTCTCCACCGCCCGCACAGCCCGATAAACGCAGTCGCACAAGGCCAGCGTATATCCGATTCGATAGCTGCTTAAGGTTTTGCGGTCAAAAATCTCGGAGATATAAGCAACGATATCCGCCTCATCGCATGCTCCCAGCATATCCCGTATCCGTTCCACCCTCCGGTAAGGCACAGTAAAGTCCGGCCGCAGATTCTCAATCTCTTCCTGTGTCAGCAAACGATGGTCCGGGAACAGAAAACGATGCACATAAATTTCTCTGGCCTGCGCATAGGCTCTGGGCAGATCGCCCACTCCTCTATATTCCCCGCTGACGGAAATTACCATCATTTTCTGGCCTTCTGCGCACTGCCTGGCCTGGGACAGGACAAGGCTGCGGCTGCACACTGCCACCGCCTCTTCCGGCCCTTGCAGCAGGATATGATCCACTCCCGCAAGGAGCTGCGGCAAAATCTTCCCCGCCGGCACTTCTCCTCTATATCCCGGATACCCCAGATAGAGCAGCACATACCCCTCCTCCAGAAAGGGATATTCCCGCGCAAGATACCTCGGACTGTCCGGCCAGGGCCCTGTCCCCTTTAAATAGGACAGCAAAAATTTCCGGACATCCTTTGTCTCGCTGCCAGCCATCCGCCTTTTATTTTCCAGCTCGACTTCCTGAATCACACGGTCCACGGCCTGCACCAGCAGTTCCCTCTCCAGGGGCTTGAGCAGATAGCCTTTGGCTCCGTACTCAATAGCCTTCTGTGCATACTTAAAGTCATCGTATCCACTGACCACCAGGAAACGGACCTCCGGATACTGGTCGTGCACTGCCTCCATCAGCGCGATGCCATCCATGCCCGGCATCCGAATATCGGTGATCACCAGCTGCGGCCGTTTCCGATGAATCTTTTCCAGCGCTTCCAGACCGCCTGACGCCGTCTCCGTCTCCGTTTCCAGTCCTTCCCTCTGCCCCATAAGCATAGAGCGGATTCCCTCTCGGATCTTTGCCTGATCATCCACTACCAGAATATTAAACACCCTTACCATCCTCCCAGCTCTTTTTTCTCATAAGGCATTACAATTTTCACCAGTGTATAGGTGTTTTCCTCACTCTGAAGTACCAGACCGTATTCATTCCCATAGTTCATTTGCAGCCTTTTGTGTACATTGACGATTCCGATTCCATTTCTGCCAATTTTCAGACTTTCATGGACTCTTCCATAAAGCGCCTCCTCCAGAAGCTTCATTCTCTCCTTGGATATCCCCGCCCCATCGTCCAGCACCTGCAGGACCAGTACCTTGCCGTTTTCCACCGCACTGATAGTGATATGCAAAGAACCGCTGCCCGGAACCATGCCATGAACCACGCTGTTTTCCACCAGCGGCTGCAGGCAGAGGCGGGGAATATCGGTATTCTGCTGTTCTTCGGTGAGACGTACGGATAGCTGAACATCAAACTCGTAGATCATATTGACAAAATATACATAGCGCCGGATGCTTTCGATCTCCTCTCTGAGAGCTACCGTCTTGGTCTTCCAGCTCATATGATACCGCAGAAGACTTCCCAGAGACACAACGGTATCCGCCAGCTCCGTTTCGCCGCGAATCTCCGCCATCATCCGTATACTCTCCAAAGCATTGTAAAGGAAATGACTGTTAATCTGACTCTGCAGCGCATTGAGCTCCGCCTCCACCGCCGCCGTCTGACGGGTCACATTCTCTTCAATCAGTCCTTCAATCCGGGAAAGCATACTGTTAAAATGACAGCCCAGCTCGTCCAGCTCATCTCCATCTGTCACCTCTTCCACCCGCACTTTCAGATCTCCCTCCTGAACCTGGCGCATGGAGGCAGTGAGAAGACGAAGACGCACCAGCATTCTGCGGTAAACAGAGGTAGCAACCAGATATAACAGAGCAAGAATCAGAATCAGCGCCAGCAGAATCGTCGCCACACTTCGATAGATTCCTCTGGTCAGAGATTCCTCCGACACCAGATGAACGGCATAGAGATCCATCTCTTCCATATACTGATAAACCCCAGAATATCGCCCGTCATCTGTCGAGAAGGAAAAGTTGGCGCGGGAAGGCGTCTGCTCTATCTGACCGGCTAGCATTTCCAGGAGAGCTGCGGAAATCTCCTGGGTCTGTTCCGGATATACCAGTTCCCTGCTTTCCCCGCTAATAAGCAAAATAATGCCTCGTATCTGATCGCTTCCTTCCCTGGAGGCCGCTTCATTTTCTTCAATTATCTGTGCGAAGAAGTCCTCCGGACGTACCCGTATCTCCAGAACGCCAATCAGCGTTGTATCCAGATACACTTCGCGGTAGCAGGACACATATCCCTGCGCCTGTTGCGTGATCCCATTGGTCAAAAATACACTCCCCCGCGCCTCGTGAAGCCGCGCCATAAACTCCGGATTCTGAAAGCGATCATAGCTGTAGATCGTATCCCAGATTTCATACAGCTGCTCATTAAAAAAATAAAAGCTGGCAGAATCGATCAGGCTGTTGCTCTGGATGATATAATTCATATTTCTAAGCTCATTCTGACTGAACTTTACCAGTCTCAGTCCATCCGCATACATATCCCCATTGCAGAAAGAGAGGAAATCTCTCTGACTCAGAGCTGCCAGAACGGTATTCTCAATCAGGACGCAGCCCGCCGCCATATCCGCCGTCACCCGCTCCACTATTCCAAAGCCCTGAAGATATGCCTTCTCATATACCTGCCGCGATTCATTTCTGGTCCATATGCCAGCCAGAATCAGAGCCGGGATCAAAATAATCACCGTCAGATTTACCACAATTTTGGTTGCCAGTCCCATCTTGCGATATCGTCTGCGAAACCATCTATACGCTCTCCCCATACATGCTCCTCCTCTGCAAAAACCACGCCAGCCTCCCGCAAACAGCTTACCCCTTACTATAACAAGTTTACCACAGACAGAATTTACAGGAAACAGAAAATGTAAAACTGGAGCGGCAAAAGAACCCTTGATAAAAGGGACGTCCAAAAAGTATCTTTGGACGCCCCCATTTTCAGACCTTCGCCTTCCCTTATTCGGCCATCAGGTTCTGTCTGGAAGTCAGCAGATTCTGCTCATACTCCACCACCAAATCGTAGCCATAGCTGTCTCTGTCCGCCAGGAAATCATTGAAAATCTGGTCAAATTCCTCATCCGATGCAGCTGTAATCAGTTCCGGCAGTACCTCCTGCCATCTCTGATTGATTCGGGTTGCCGCAATGGCGGCGTCACTGTCGCCGGTAGGCTCCAGATTATTATAGATACCGCCCTCGATGTAAGCATGTTCATCCGCCCAATCGCTCATCTGCTGAATATAAGGTTCGGACTCAGGACGCCACTGATCTACGATCACGCTGTTGCGCAGCATCCAGTAGGTATCACACAGGCCGTACTGGTTTGAGAAGGTATCAAAGTCTGTGGTCATCATATCCACAAATTCTTCCTTCATCACCGGCTCACCGTCCACCATATCATAGGTCTCCCCCTCTACGCCCAGGAAGATATCCCGCTGTCCCTCCTCACTGCTTAAATACGTCAGGAAAGCGATGGCACGGTCCGGGTTCTCACAGCTTTTACTGATGAAGCAGGACATCCAGCCATCCAGAGAACCGGGGAAAATCATAGGAGCATCGCCGTTCGCATTGGTGGGACCGTCTATGGCAATGTAATAGCTGTCAGGATTCTCACTCTGCGCCAGAATCGTATTAGCCTCCTGCATACCGGTCCACTCCCGCAGCATGCAGAAGTATCGGCCATTGTTAGCCTTTTCCGTCACTTGATCTTCCGAATCCACCAAAAAGTCAATTCCGATCAGCCCCTCCTCATAAGCCTGACGGAACATCTTGAGCCATTCGATATAGTCCGGGTCTGTCAGCCTGTCGTAAAGAGTTCCGTCTACCTCATAAGGCACCGCCAGGAAATTTTGCAGGAAAGTGGACAGGCCATATCCGGAACCGCCCTGGGCATAGAAAGGAGTAATCACCTCTCCCTTGTAGGTGCTGTATTCATTTTTCAGCAGGCGCAGCGCCTCCAGAAAACCTTCCGGCGTCGTCATATCCGGTGAACCCATATCTTCATACAGATCCTTTCTCACCAGAAATGTCTGCGTAGCCGCCGTCATGCCGGTCTCACGCATCTGGTCTTCACCGTAGGCATCATTGGGAATGCAGTACAGATTGCCGTCCTCTTTTGTATGCCACTTGATAACGCTGCCATCCACCACATTGTAGAAATAAGGATCATATTGATCCGCCAGCTCGTTAAGCGCGTACACATAACCGCCTTCATACAGCGTATTATAACTGCTCTCCCAGCTTCCCAGTGAAATCAGATCCGGCAGATCGCCGCTGATCATCATCAGCGAAAGCTCCTCGTTTACATCGCCGGTAGGCGTCACAATCTCCACATTTACTCCCGTCTTCTCCGTTACATGCTGAGATACCAGACTGTCCCCCCAGGTATAGGGATACCAGGATGCCCCGATAAACCAGGTCAGATCCACAGGCTCCGTATTGCTCTTCCAGGCCGGTTCATCGGGATTGACCGTACTCGCGCTTTCCCCTGCCTCCGCACCTGTCTCGGCACTGCTTTCCGCTCCCCCCGCTGTCTCAGAGGTCTCCGCTTCGCCGCAGGCTGCAATTCCCAGAAGCATTGCCGCTGCCAGCACAAACGCTGTGAGCCTTTTCCATTTCTTCATGTTCCAATCCTCCTTCTCATTTTTATCATAACCGGCGATACCTGCCCCGGCAGGCACTTCCGCTTATTTTAAAGATTCTGCCGTTCTTCCTTACCCTTTGATCGCTCCAATCATCACACCCTTTACCAGATATTTCTGGATAAAGGGATAAATAAAGAGAATCGGCAGGGTTGCCACTACCATCGAAGCAAATTTGATCGTTGCCGACGGTGTGGAACCGCCCAGCGCCAGCATAGCCTGCTGCTGCTGCGTCGTCATCGAGCTCTCCGCCAGAAGCTTGTACAGAATTGTCTGTAACGGCTGCAAAGAACGATCCCGAATATAGATAACGCCCTGGTAGTAATCATTCCAGTGATATACTCCGGCAAAGAGAGCGATGGTCGCAATCACCGCCTTGCAGTTGGGCAGCAGGATTTTCCAGAAGATTGTGTACTCCGAGGCTCCGTCGATCTTTGCACTCTCAATCAGGCTCTCCGGAATAGTCCGAAAGAAGCTGATGAAAATGATCATATCATAGAATGTATACATGGCCGGGATGATAAAAACCCAGAAAGTATCGTACAATCCCAGTTTCAGCATCAGAATAAAATTCGGAATCAATCCTCCGTTAAAAAACATGGTGATCATCGCAATCTTCATATAGAGTTTACGGCCGATCAGATGATTTCGGCTCATTCCATAGGCCACCATGGCGGTAAACAGCACATGGATCGTCGTCGCCAATACGGTACGGCCTATGGTCACCAAAAAACCGCTGACAATATATTCATTCTGAAAAACCACCTTATAGGCATCCAGGCTCAGAGCCGACGGCCACCAGGCCACTGCCCCCAGGGAAGCCACGTCCGGCGCAGCCAGAGAATTGACCAGAATATACCACATGGGATAAATCGTCAGGAAACAGACCAGGAGCATAATTAGAATCAAAACATAATCAAACAGCTTATATTTTCGCTTCGTCTTTATTTTTGCTTTCATTTTCTGTTTCCCCCCTTAAATAATCCCTTCTCCGGTCAGCTTCTTTGAGACAAAATTGCACAGCTGCAAAAGTCCAAAGGCGATGATACTCCGGAAAAACAAAACCGCCGTAGAGAAAGAATACCGGCCCTGGCCCAGACCCATGTTATAGATATACAAATCTATCGTCTCCGCCTTTGGCATATTGGCCGAATTCTTCATAAAGAAAATCTGATCAAAATTGCTTCCCAGGCAGTTGCTGACCGCCAGAATAAACAAAATCGCTATGGTAGGACGAATACACTGAACGGTGATATACCACATTTTCTGCCACCGGTTGGCTCCATCCAGATCGGCCGCCTCGTAGAGTCCTGGATCGATACCCGCTATAGCTGCCAGATAAATGATAGCGCTCCACCCCGTCTCCTTTAAGGTATCCGAAAGGAAGGTGATCATCCAGAAATTGTCCGGATCAGCATTATACAGAATCGCTCTGTCCTGAAATCCCAGACTCACCATCAGCTGATTGATGATACCGGTCTCCGACAGCCAGTTTAAAAGGATTCCTCCAAAAATCGCCCAGGAGATAAAATGCGGAAGATAGGATATGGTCTGAACCATCTTTTTAAACTTTTCATTGCGAATCTCATTGAGGAGGAGAGCAAACAGAATCGGTATCGGAAATCCGATAAAAATCTTCAGTACACTCATTCCAAGAGTGTTGCGCACAGATCTCCAGAATCGGTCGTCAGTCAAAAAAGCCTTAAAATGCTTAAACCACACCCACTCATTTTCAAATAACGGAACCGAGATATTATAATCCATAAAAGCAATGATCAGATAGACCAGCGGGATATAGCAGAATATGGCCATCCACACAATTCCCGGTATCACCATGCTCTGCAGCTGCCACTGCTTTTTTAATGCCAGCAGTTTCTTTTTTGCTTTTCTTTTCATCCTTCTCCTCCCCCTTTACTTGCTTCACTATCAGTTTATCAAATCACGAAATTCAAAAAAATACCTCTATTTTGGATTCTATCCCAGAATTTTAGGTTTGCTTGACAGAGAATTGCAAATCCAATAGACTAAAACCACCAAACCACCCGCAAGCTTATTGCCAGCGAACATACCTGTCTGCCGGCGCAGACATCATCCATCACAAAATGGAAACAGAAGGAGCGACTCATGTCTGAAACAACGAAGTATAAGAATTGGAAGCTGATATGGGAGGACGACTTTAATGGTTCCTCCCTCGATGGGAACAAATGGAATGTCCGCCTCGGCAACTGGATCACGGATTCACAGGGGCGTCCGGTCATTTCGGGCTGGGGAAACAGGGAGAAACAGTATTACACCGGCGCTCCCGACAATCTGTATCTGAAAGACGGCTGTCTGTACCTCACTGCCAGACGTCAGCCTTCGCCGGAACAATTTGGGCAGCGCTGCAGCTACACCTCCGCCCGAATCGACACCCATGGGCATTTCTCCTTCCGCTATGGAAAAGTGGAATTTCGCGCCCGCTGTCCTCTGGGAACAGGGCTCTGGCCTGCTGTCTGGATGCTTCCCGAAAAATCCGTCTACGGCCCCTGGGCAGCCTCCGGCGAGATCGATATTCTGGAAGCCAAAGGCCGCCTGCCCCGCTGCGTATTTGGCACCATCCACTATGGCGGCGTAAGTCCCGATAAAACCCTGCAGGAGTACAGCCATGAACTCCCGGCCCAAGAATCCATCGGAGATTTTCACGTCTATGAACTGATATGGGAGGAGAGATGCATCCGCTGGCTGATAGACGGCACCGAATATGCCTCCGCTTCGTCCTGGGAATCCGCAGATTCCTCCATCGTATACCCCCAGCCCTTCGATCAGCCCTTTTATCTGCTGATCAACCTGGCTGTGGGCGGCTGGTTTGATATGGACGCTCTGGATCAGGTAGATGAATCCTCTTTCCCCGCCCATTTTATCATCGACTATATCCGGGTGTACCAATAACCGGACATGCCTGTCCCCACAAAGGACATCAACATTATGGATGACAACATTATGGATGAGGTTTCAAAAAACCGGCGTATTGAAGCGCTTTTCAATACACCGGTTTCCTTTTCAAATTCTGAGACTTCTATATGCTTTCACGGTTATTCCGATATTTTTACAAGCTCTACGTTATCGATCCAGACCTGATGCGGACTATCTGCTGTATTTCCGGCGCAGCCCAGCATAAACACCAGCTTTGCCGCAGAATAACTGCTCCCTCCCTGAAATGTAAAGGTCTGAGCAGACCAGTCTGGCGTCACATCCAATGTCTGATTCAATGCCGGGCTCACTCCGTCTGCCTCCACAGCAACAGTAATCTGGCGATTCATACTGCTTTTGATATCAAAGGAAAGCTGATATGTCGCAGCGTGTCCCACATCCGTCATCTGATACAGCTGAGATGACCAGGCATTGGGAAGTATAGTAGGCATGGATGCCAGAAAGCATCCCTCTTCTTCATCATAACTATAGGTACTCCCGTTCTCTGTCCAGGTAGTCCAGCCGTTCAGATTTTCGTTAAAATCTCCATTTACCACCAATTCCTCTGTTATCGGCATCAGCGTCACATTGTCAATATAAACGCTGTGAGCAATATTCTCCGTTCCTTCTACATTTCCCAGGAAAAACAGGAGCTTGGCCGCATCGTAACCGGTCACGGGAGCAAAGTCAAAGGAATAATGCTCCCACTGCTCCCCTGTCTCTACCATCTGCGAAAATAAGGACAGATTATTCATACCCTCCAGGCCCACACTTACCGTCCGCTCCATGGTGCTTCTCATATCAAATTCCAGACGATACATGGTCCCCGCCATAATTTCCACATTCTGATAGAGCTGAGTCGACCAGGTGTTGGGCAGCGTCGTATATAAATCAGCCTGAAATACACCTTCGTCCCCATCAAATACCGAACCATTTTCCGTCCAGACGCTCCATCCTTCCAATCCATTTTCAAAAGATGAATTATTCAGAAGATTAACAAAAGGAGTCTGTTCCGGCTGCGCAACCTCGTTTAATTCACCGGTGTATTCATATACGCGAACGTAATCAATTTCAAAAGTATCTTTTGTCCATGTGCTCTCATCGGGATCTCCGGGGAAATATCCTCCGACAGCCAGATTCAGCATCAAGTAAAAATCCTGATCGAAAGGCGCCGGATAACTGTATTGCGTTCCATCATCTGCACTGTACCAGTTTTGCTGAATTTGATACAGCTCTCCATCCACATACCAGCGGAATTCTCCTGGCAGCCATTCCATCGCAAAGGTATGGAAGTCGTCGGCAAAGGATTCCCCCTCTTCCAAGTAATAATAGTCGGTGACATACACCCAGGGATTCCCATAGTGAAGCGTCCCCAGAACTGTCCCCGCCTGACTTCCCATATATTCCATGATGTCAATCTCACCGCAGACCGGCCACTCTCCCCCATAGACGTCTGCATCTGAAGGAAGCATCCAGATAGCGGGCCAAAGTCCCTGCCCCTCCGGCAGCCTTGCACGAAATTCAAAGCGGCCATAGGTCCATTCCTCCTGCGTTGTCAGTTTTGCCGATGTATAATTCTCTCCGCCGAAGCTTTCCGGTATAGCCTGGATAATCAGCTTGCCGTCTGTCACTCTGACATTATCTGCATCCGATGTGTAATACTGCTGCTCATTATTGCCAAAGCCTCCGCCCCCAATGGTAAAACTCCACTTGCTTGTATCTACGGCCGCCCCGTTAAATTCATCCTGAAAGACCAGCTGCCATTTTTCTTCATCCAGTTCCTCATACTTACTTCCCATCTCCTGTAGTGTTGCAGCCCGCCCTATTCCTATACTGCCTATTGTCAT
>CALWLM010000088.1 GCA_944381515.1 uncultured Lachnospiraceae bacterium
CTTCGGTTTCCGCAGTCGTCCCCTCCTCCACAATGGCCTCTGTGCTGGCCGGAGTCTCCCCTTCGGCGGGCGCTGCCAGCGCAGAGATCGACGTAGGCAGCAGCGTTACGCACATCACCAGCGCACAAACAATACTGAGTATGCGCTTTGTCTTGGTTTTCATACATTTTCCTCCTTTTGGATCTTGTTTGCGGATGCAAACATTATTAGCGGGTGTTATCCCGCGTTAATCTCATGCCCCTCCTTCCATCCGACCGTGGCCTGTTCGGCCTGTAGTAGCTGGTTGTAGGCCTGACGAAGCAGCTGCTCCATCTGGGCAGAGATTTCATTTTGAGTGGTCTGATACAAATTGCGCAGCGCCCGGGGATTTCCCTTTTCCTCCGACACGCCGGCCAGCCGGCACAGCTCGCGCATCTCCCGGAAGAGATTGGACCGATCCAGGGGTTTTCCGTTCCGCGTCACAAAAATGGGGCCATGATCGATATTGGCTTCCGCCATAAACTCAAGCAATTCCTGCTGCATATAATCCGGCAGGCGAAATTCCACCCGGCTTCCCCGGCAATTCAGCCATCCTCCGCTGGATTGCACCAGTTCCGCCGTAATCTGCTCCAGACATTGCAGGGGCAAATCCGTTGTGGCAAACAATTTGATAATCAAGTAAAGCCGATGACGTCCCAGCGTTCGGGCCGTGCATAACAATCGAAGATATTCCGGGCGGGTCAGCTCAGGACTATGAGCACAAGAAGCGGTACGGCAATGACGCATGACTAATTCCGGCCGTCCGCACCACCGGAAATATCCATTCGCCGCTGTGATATGTAAGTTAATGCTGCGCTCCTGGTAACCTCTCGTTCGCAGCTCCTGCTGCCAGCGTATAAGCATTTGTGAGGTAAGCGGACCATTGCGCTGCACAAAATTCTGCAATTCAAGCAATGCGCTGCGATAAATTCGCTGCGTATCTTCTTCCAAAGGCTTGCCTCCTGTACGGCGCAGAAAATCTTCAATCGAGCATCCCGGCAGAATCTCATCCCGTCCATTCATAGGCAAAGCCCCCCTTTTTTTCTTAAAAATACGGACTTATAGTATCACGAAAAAAGAATAAATGTCAAGTCAATACATGATTTTTAGTATTGTTTTTGTATGAAATGTAATCTAAAAGAATTAATTTCTGACTATTTACAACATATTAAAAAATATGTTGTTGTAAAATGGGTCGTTTTTTTGTTCCTATTATTTCCACAAAGTAAAAATACATGGGATTATTTTTTATAAAAATTGGAATATTTTCTAATTACTGGATACAATATACATTTTTTAGTGGATTAGTTTTTTATTTCCTATTATTTGCAGAATATTTTGTATTTATTTAATTTTACTTATTATTTTATGTCTATATCTATTTTTCACCTTTGAATTCATTTGGTTTTCAGTTCTTCTTGTTCTAACCAAACAATTTTGTAAAAAGAGAGACGCGCCCATCTGTTCAAGATGAAGCGCGCCTTTCTTTCAGTAGGTATACGGAAGAATGAATCTCATAAGCTAAATTAATTTCTTATTTTTCCAATACACCTTTCTTCTTCAGCACTACCAGCACAATGGCTGCCGCTGCCACCAGAGCAACTGCAAAGAGCGGCCCGATGGGAGCATTGTCGCCTGTGGAGGAGCTGTCACCCGTTGAAGGGTTCTGCGGCTGAGGAGGATTCGGATTGGAAGGCGAGGTCGTCGGCTGGGTCGGAGCCTCAGTGGGCGCCTCGGTAGGTGCTTCCGTAGGAGCTTCCGTCGTGGGCTCGGTGGGCTCGGTAGCCGGCTCTTCTACCACGTACTCAACCTCAGGCACGGGGAATTCCTTTCTGCCAGGATTGTCATCCGTGGATACATAGTCGATATACGCCTCTTCATTGGTCGGCGGATAGTAAGTACCCGGCGCCGTCTCTTTATTTACCAGCTGCAACGTATACGTCAGCTGCAGGCCCTTGGCGTTCTCTACCGGCACATTGATCTGCCAGCTGAACTGCTCGCGGGCATCCGCGTCGGTACCGTTGGGATAATAGGTAACCACATAGGGGTAAACATTATTCTCGTCAGCCGCGCCGAAGTATACCGTATTGCCCTCGGTCAAGGCTGCTTCCACGCTTTCGCCGCCAACAGTCAGGCGGAAGCTGCCGATACCTGCCAGATCAAAGTTATCTCCGATGACATCGGTAACCGTACCGCTCTGGATTGCATAAAGGATGGAACTCTCCACGCCGTCAAACATACCCGTCACATCGGAGGGAACAGCGCCGGAGGTGCCGCCGATGGTTCCCAGGCTCTCCACCCAGTCAGGTCCCCAGGGATACGACACTGCATAATCCTGCTCTGCGTAGGCATAGACCTGATAACCGCTGTTTACAAGCTCCTGCCAAACGGTAGCTGCCATATAAACTGCCGCATCATTGGCATTGGCATGCTGCGTCAGCAGCTCGCCGGGAATATAATCGCCATCTACAAATCCAGAATTTACATAAGTAGAATCGGTTCCCTGTCCCTTTACGTCGGGCTGATACTGTCCGGCCCCATAAACATGCTGGTATTCCTCAATATCCTGCGCATAACTGCTGTGATCCTGCATCCATTTTGCCATGTCTGCGAACTCAGCCAGATAGCTCTCCAGATCCGGATGATGGGCTGTCATCATATCGTTGCCCGCATTGAGGGACTCTTCCATTGTACCGCTCTGCTCACTGTAAATACTGTAGATATCGCTTCCATCCTCCGCACGGCCCTCGCCCCACAGATAGGTAACGCCATCCGTCACCAATACCAGGTGCTTTGCCGCTGCATCCACGGAAGTATCCGCATCCAGCATTGCTTTGCCTGCCAGCAGACCGGCATAGACATTGGTACCGCTGCTGGTTTCCTCCATCATAGCTGACCGGATTATATCGTAGGTTTCGGTGCTCAGCTCCGTCAGAGGCAGTTCTTCATATACGGTTTTGTTAAAGATAACGACGCCCACCTTGATGCGGTTTTCACCGGCGCGGGTCATCAGCTCATCCAGCATGGCAACGGCCGACTCGCGAATGTCCACGCTGACCGATTTGTCAAAGACAAATACCACGTCGGATACAGTCTGATCCTGCTTGGCGCCGATCGTCAGAGTCACATCTGTCTGATCGTTCTCATCAAGAGGCGTGGCCTCCTTATCGATTACCACATCGTCCTCCGGCTCTGCCGGTTCTTCCTCGGTCACCCAGTAAACGGCGTCCTTAAACCAGGTAAAGGTCAGCAGGAAATTCTCCGGGTCATCCACGCCGAACTTCAGTACCGTGGAGCCCTCGGCATTTGCTTTGTCGATAGCAGCTTTTACCTGCTCGGCGGCATCCGACGGATTTCCGCCTCCCGTCATATCTTCCTTACCGGTCCAAAGCCAGTATCCACGGCTTCCCTCCGGCGCCTCATAGGTTGCATGCATTTCAATCTGGCCCGACACCTTGCTGCCGGTGACAACAAAGGAATTGGCGTTCATGGTATTATTCTGAAGAACGTTATCCGTAGTGCCTTCGTTATCCTCCAAATTCACCAGGCCGATAATTGCATTCTCAAGCGTATTGTTTGCAATGTTTATGGTATAGCCGTTGCTCTCCTTATTCTCAGAATCCACAAACAGATCCTCGAAATAAGCCTTATTATACAGCTCCGACGTACCTATAACCGTATTATTGGTAAAGGAATAGGTCCCATGAGTCGGATTTTCCGCATTGCGGTCTGCATCACCGGCATACTCATGGATGGCAAAGCCGCAGTTGGTAAAGCGGTTGTTATCAATCACAACGGTTCCAACATCTGCTCCGTCGGACTGTCCGCGGATGCCTTCCATAAAGTTCGTAAAGGTGCAGCCCTCAATGGTAAAGGAACTGAACTTGCTGATGGAGACAGCCACATTGCCGTTGCCCTGACCGCTCATATCGCCGGTGCCGACAAAATTGCAGTTACGGATCGTAAAATTGTCCGCATATTCCCCAGCTTCATTGTGGTTGCTGACGGCAGCCGCCATATGATGGGTATTGGCGTCATCGTCGACCACTATGATTTCCAGTCCTTCCAGGGTCACGCCATCGGCGGCCCACAGCTGAATGCCGCCCAGATCCATCCAGTTTCCGGAATTGAAAGGGACATCCGCCGGAACCGAACCATTCAGTGTATTGACTACCACCAGTTCGCCTTCGGCCGCCTGAATGGTAAGGCCATCCAGACCGCTCAGCACGACAAACCGGTCATAGGTGCCCGCGCTCACCGTGATTGTCCATCCGGTGGGGTCATCCTGCCCGCTAATATAGTTGATGGCCGCCTGAATCGTGGTGTAGGTGCTCTCATCTGCACCGTCGTCATCCACGTACAGTGTCTTGCTCTCATTATTCGATACGGTCTCAGCTGCAGACTCGCCATCGTTTATGTTTGCAATACCATCATTCGCTGCAGGGGTACTCTCTTCTTCCGTCTCTGCTGCAGTAGTCGTCTCCTGAGGAGCAGCGGTGGACGTCTCCTCCTGCGCAGGGGCAGAGGTCTCCTCCGTCCCCGCCGTGGTGGTTTCCTCCGGCTTGCTTTCTCCTTCCGCACCGGTCTCGCTCTCAGCCGGCGCAGTCGTCTCTACATTACCCGCTTCGGTTGTCTCGTCTTCTACCGCAGCGGTGGATTCATCCGTCACTACAGCTTCCGTGCTGGCCGGGGTCTCCGGCTCAGACGCTGCCAACGCAGAGATTGACGTAGGCAGCAGCGTCACGCACATTACCAACGCACAAACGACGCTCAGTATGCGCTTTGTCTTGGACTTCATACGTTTTCCTCCTTGCTTTTTTGAAGCCTGTTTGCTCATGCAAACGTTTATTTTGCGGTATTAGCCCGCATGAATCTCCTGCCCCTCCTTCCATCCGACTGTCGCCTGTTCGGCCTGTAATAGTTGGTTGTAAGCCTGACGAAGCAGCTGCTCCATCTGGGCAGAGATCTCATTTTGAGTGGTATGATAGAGATTGCGCAGCGCCCTGAGATTTCCCTTTTCCCCCGGCACTCCTGCCGCCCGACATAATTCCCGCATCTCACGAAATAGATTAGAACGATCCAGCGGCTTTCCATTGCGCGTCACAAAGACCGGTCCTTGACTGATCTCATTTTCAGCCATATAATCCAGCAATTCCTTCTGTAAATGCTCCGGCAGTCGAAAATCCATCTGACTGCCCCGGCAGTTCAGCTTTCCGCCGCTGGACTGCACCAGCTCTGCCGTAACCTGATCCAGACACTGCAAAGGCAGATCCGTGGCAGCAAACAACTTGACAATCAAATAAAGACGATGTCGTCCCTGCGTACGCGCTGTACACAAAAGGCGGAGATACTCCGGACGAGTCAGCTCTGGACTTTGGGCCGGCGTAACCGTACGGCAATGACGCATAACCAGCTCCGGTCTTCCGCACCAGCGAAAATATCCGTTAGCTGCGGTGATATGTAAATTGACGCTGCGCTCCTGGTAACCCTTTTCCCCCAGCTCCTGCCGCCAGCGAACTAACAGCTGCGAAGTGGGCGCACCATTTCGCTTCAAAAAATCCCGCAATTCCAGCAGCGCATTACGATAAATCCGTCTCGTATCCTCCTCCAAAGGCTTATCTCCCTCATGGCACAAGAAGTCATCAATCGAACGACCCGGCAGGATTTCATCCCCTTTATCCATAAGCATAAGCAAGTCCCCTTTTCCTTTTTGGACACGTATCTGGTAATAAAATGTGATTTTGTTGTATTTACATATTTGTTTGTTTTTTCCGCTGTGAAGGCAACTAAAAATAGGCCTCTGCTGCTGCCTTTTTTTAACACCTTGAAAATATGGACTTATATTACCATGGGGATATTTGAAATGTCAAGTCAACACTCGCTTTTTAACATTATTTTTATGTTAAACCCTTATTTTTGGTATTAATATCTGAAAATTCACAACATATTAAAAAATATGTTGTGATATGCCAAGACCTATTTCCTACCTTATTTTTCTTTAAAAGAGAATAACTGGGGATTTTTAAGTTCCATTGTTGGAAGAATTGGTATTAAATAGCACAAAAATAAATCTTTTTAGAATTGATTTCATTTATTAATTATAATAATGATATGTCCGACAATTCTTCTTTTTGTTATCTGTTTGTGGCTTTTATCTCTTTTTGATTGAATTCAAGATTCATTTAATAATTATAATAATAAAATTTCAGCCCCATATATCACCTCGCACAATTATCCAATATAATTTCATAAAAGGCCCCTGCAAATAAATCCGTATATGGAAGAGAGACGCATCATATCGCAAACGACATGACGCGTCCCTTTTAAGTAGGTATACAGGAGAATGAACCTTATAACCTAATATTTAGCGAAAATTATCTTTCTAGTACGCCTTTCTTTTTCAGCACCACCAACAGAACAATTGCTGCTGCCGCCACCACGATCACTGCAAAAAGCGTGACTACGGGGGCATTGTCACCAGTGGAAGTGTTGCTTCCAGCCGAAGGAGTCTGAGGCTGTGAAGGCGTCGGGTCGGGATTCGGATTGGGATTAGGGTTAGACGGCGCAGTATAGGTGTTTGTGATCGTCCATTTTCCCTCGGAAGACGTCGCCGCAGCCTCGTAGCCAGCCGGCACATTGGTCTCCTGAACGCTCCAGCTGTAGGCTTCGTCCAAATCCTCCCAGAAATAATACCAACCGTTCTCTGCTGTCAGGGTCACCGTCCCAAAGGCTTGCCCATTTCGCAGCAGTGTAATTTCCACACTGGTCGGACGGCTGCCCGCCTGATCTCCTACCCAGATCTTTGCCACAGACATATCTACGCCGCGGGCAAGGACCGGTGTAGCTACCGTAGAAGTATAAGCATAGTCAATTGCATCATTAATTGCGGCGCTGAATCCTTGCAGATCTGTAGAGGCAAAGACCTTATCCGCTATCTTCTCCATATTCTCCTGCGAAGAAGGCAGAGTACTTTCCGGCACTTGCTGAAGCACACTGATTATCTGTACCCCCTCAGCCTTAATTGCATTTGCCTCAGAAACACCGTAGTATTCTTCCGGTACTTCTCCGGGATAGAAAGGCTGCCCATCGGAGATAAAGATAACCGTTAAATTACGGTCCGGGTAATTCTCCTGGTGCTGCTTCACCAGTTCCAGCGCCCCTTTAAGTCCCACTGAATAATTCGTATTGGACTCATAATTGACGATATTATTCCAGATATAATTCTGTGCCTCCTGCGCTTCCTCTTTACTAAAGAAGGACGAAACCTCTCCTTCTGTCTCACCAAAGGTAGAGAAGGCCACCAGGGTATCCAGCTCTGTTGAAGACAACAGTTCATCTGCCACATCCATCATTTTGGACTGCATGTTATAAAAGTTGCTGTTCATAGCATCGTCGCTGCCAAACCCGGCCATAGAATTGGAGCAGTCTGCAACAAAGATGAAGTCCATCTGCTGCATGGTAGTATAATAGGCCTTGATCTGCACTTCTGCAATAGTCTTTATTTCGTCAGCCCATCTTGCTTCCTTCGTAATCTGCGTATCGCCCACTGTCTCTGCCGAATTATTTGCACCTGTTTTTACGGATGTCCAGCCATCGGGCACAATGGTATCGATCGGTGCGGAAAGATCCGGAAGATTGTATGTCCCATTCAAAATTGCCTGCACCCGTTCGTGAATTCCCGGTATATCCACCAATGAATCACTGTAGCCAAGCCTGACTTCCTCGCCGATATTAATCTCCGTCAAGGAATCACAGCCGGTAAATGCATGAGCGCCTACATACTGGCAGCCTTCGCCGATGATCACTGTAGCCAAATTATTAAAGCCTCTAAAGGCATAATCGCCAATATACGCAACATTATTCAATGTAATAAGAGTGACGTTATTGCCAAGAGTTTCGTCATATACTTTGAAAGTACCTTCAGAAATCTCTGCAACATTTTCAATGGTCAAATTCGTTAAACCCTTGCATCCCCCAAATACATTTTCGCCCAGCTCCGTGACGCCGGAAAGCGTCAAATCCGTGATTGTTGAGCTCTGGAACGCACTGTCTGCAATTGATTCGATGTTTTCAAGCTTCAAGGTATCTACCTTGACCATATAAAAAGCAGCGCTTTCTATGGTACAGTCTGTCAGAGTAAGCTCCTCAATAGGCGCACCCGAAGACATAAATGCATGTTCTCCAACGGAAACACAATTTTCAATGGTTACATTCGTCAGACCAGAATCAAAGGCAAACGCAGAATCACCAATCGATTCGCAGGAGCCAATGGTTACCGTCTTCAGATTTTTCAGATAGGTAAAGGCACTCGAACCGATAGTTCCACAGCTTCCAATTTCCAATGTTTCCAGCGGTCCTCCGGCAAACATGTTTGCATTATCAACAAAGGCATGGCTGGCAATGTCTCCGCATTCATCGAGCTTTACCGTCACCAATCCGGTCTTGTCAAAGGCTCCCTGTCCGATGTCTCCACACTTTTTAATGTATATCCCCGTCAGGGCCGAACAGCCATTAAAGGCATTCTTCCCAATATTTCCGCAGGTACCTATCTCCACTGTGGAAAGCTTGGACTGATTATAAAACACATTGTCTGCGATGTCGCCGCACTCCGTGATTTTAACCGTTTCTAATCCGCTGCATCCTTTAAATGTATCGGTTACAAAATTGCCGCAGCTATCGATCTTTATGCTTCCCAGCGCACCGCATTGGCCAAAAGCACGATCGCCAATATTTCCGCAGATTCCAATATTGACTGTCTCCAATTTGCTGCAAAAATTGAAAGCACGGTCTTTGATATCGCCGCAGCTTATAATCTCCAGCTCTGTTGCAGCATTGAATTGGTAAAAGGCATAGGAGCCAATGATAATGTCTGCTCCATCGACCACAATTTTCTCCGCCTGACTACGGTAAGCATGATACGGACGAGTTGAAACAGTACTTGTCGTATAATCTCCAGTGCTCGCTGTAATGGTCAGTGTTTTGGTTTCCTCATTCCAGACAAAACCTTCGCCAGTGACATCTGCCAATAACACCGGAGGTTCCTCGCCATCCGTCACAGTAATTCCATTCTCTGCCGGAACACTGGTCTCTACTTCTGCTTTTGTTTCTGTCTTTATCTCTTCTCCCTCGCCGGTTGTCTCTCCCTCTGCTTTTTCCCCAGCACTTTGTTCCGCTGCGGTTGTTGCAGCAGTCCCGCTGCTTGTCAAAGCAGTCTGATTCTCATTGCTTTCAACAACTGACTCCTCCGCTGCAGAATCGTTCTCCGCAGGAGAAGTCTCCTCCACCAGCGTTTCAAGACTGGCAATTGACTCCTCCGTACCGGAGGGAGCCGCCAACGCTGAAATTGATGTAGGCAGCAGCGTCACGCACATAACCAGCGCACAAACGACACCAAGTATGCGCTTTGTCTTGATTTTCATAGGTCTTCCTCCTTTTTGCTTTGCCCGTAGATCAGGCATATTTTGCAGGTGCTATCCTGCGCTTATCTCATGCCCTTCTTTCCATCCGATCGCAGTCTGTTCCGTTTGTAATAATTGATTGTATGCCTGACGGATCAGCTGGTCCATCTGGGCTGAGATATCATTCTGTGTGGTCTGATACAGATTGCGCAGCGCCCGGGGATTTCCTTTCTCCTCAGAAACACCGGCCGCGCGGCACAGTTCGCGCATCTCGCGAAAAAGGTTGGAACGGTCCAGAGGCTTTCCATTACGGGTCACAAAAATCGCCCCCTGCCGGATCTCAATCTCCGCCGCATAATCCAGCAGTTCCTGCTGCAAATAGACGGATATACTGTATTCCTGCCGGTTCCCCCGCCAATTCAGCTCGCCGCCTCCGGCCTGTACCAGCTCGAGGGTAACCTGCTCCAGACATTGCTGTGGTAAATCTGTAGTGGCAAATAATTTGATAATCAGATAAAGTCTATGACGTCCCTTGGCACGGGCCGTATATAACAGACGCAGATACTCCTGCCGGGTTAGCTCCAAACCGCGCACAGAGTGCACCGGACGGCAATGACGCATATTTAATTCCAGATGACCGCACCAGCGAAAATACCGGTTGGCCGCTGAAATATGCAGATTGATGCTGCTCTCCTGGTAGCCCTTGTCTCTCAATTCCTGCTGCCAGAGCTCCAGTCTTTGAGTCGTGGGCGGACCACTGCGCTCCAGGAAACTGCGCAGCTCCCGCAGCGCATTGCGGTACCGGCGCTGCGTATCCTCCTCCAGCGGTCTGTCTCCGCCATTACGCAAAAAATCATCGATTGCCTGATCCGGCAAAATTTCATCTTGTCCAGTCTTAGTCAAAGCCTTTTTCCCTCATGCCGTATCCGTCTCTTGAACATACCTTGAAAATACGGATTTATAATACCATAAAATGGATGTAATCGCCAATAAAATATAGCCTTTTTGTTGTTGTTTTATCTATAATATTTCGTATTTTATATAATAATCCGAATATTTATACCGGAATAAAAAATCTGTTGTGTATTTAGAGGAAGAAAAACCCCTCTCTCCCTGTAATAAGCTCAGTTAATTAAACAAACTGTTTCTTTGAGAAAGAATAAGAAACAAAAAAATACCGAAACCTCTTTGATTCAAAAAGAAATTTCGGTATTTTCGTGGGTATGTTATGTATTTACCAATATTCAATTGGGTATATACAGACAGCTACTAATTTAATATTTCAGTATAAATATTTGCCTGCAATCAAGCCTTCTGTTGGATTCTGGCCTTTTGCTCCTGTCATCTTGGCTGCAATTATGGTGGGATTACTTATGCTCCTATCGCTGCTTATCCCTGCGCTCGATCAGTTTCTGTGCCAGAACCTTGAAATCCTCGGCACTCATCATCTGGCGCTGGGCATGGACCATAAGAATATCTACCGCTATCTCCTCGGATATTTTTCACAATATATTTTTGGATGTTCATTTCTGTTGAGATGATAAAAAATTAGAAGCAAAGACTTTATTTTCCCTGATTCTAATTTTAAGATTAGATCTTTTTTCTGACAATGCAGCTATTTAATCACCTGAGTTTATAACCACAATTTTGGCAATGCTTTAAGTTTAGCGGCCTCCATATAAGCATATGCCCACATTTTGGACAACGATAATAAGCAGCCCCGATTAGCATTCCTAAAATTATGATTGCTATCCCCAACCCGAAAACAATATTAACTGTTTTCCAAAATAAAACCGATAGGCCACTTACACACAGTCCAACTAAAATGAGCGTAAAGCGAAGAAGATTAGCTACTTTATAATTCATTCAATAGCCCTGCCTTAGTTTATCATTCCCGGAAAATCGGGATTAACTAAATTGACAGTTTCCACGGTTTTACCTTCTATACCGTTGATTACAATTCGAGTTATTCTTGCATCATCATATAAATCTGCCCCCAAGAATGCATTTACGGCTTTGGCAGTGTCATTATAATTTGTCGGGGTTGCAGAACCGCTATAATATTTAGTAATAGCGGAAGCTATAGCACCGTTTGTACCATATTCAAGCGTAGGCGTTACAACAGTAACAGAAGCTGTTGCTTTGCTGTATTGTGCGCCCATCACCCATTCTCCAGTTGTTGATTTGACATACACAAATACGCATGTCTCACCGACATTCCATGTATATGAAGAACTAATATTAGTTACTGTTGTTGTAGGTGAAAATGCATTAATATAGCTTTGTAATGCACCATATACCGTCTGAACAACTCCTATACTGTCAGAGGCAAGTCCAATTGCAGCTTCAGCTGTAATACCAATAAACTTCATGGCATTTGCTAGCGCGCTTACAGAATTCTTAACTGCTGTAACACCAGTCATATATAAATCACTACCTGTGGTTGGAGTAGCATATACACGCATGATGTCATAGCTTTTTCCGGCTGTAATGTATGTACTATATACGGTTTCAAATACCGTACCGCTCCGAGAGGAAAAAGTATTTTCATTACCTGTCAGAGTGTTGAGTTCAGCTAATGAAATGGTACTCATTCCATTGCTGCGTAACTCAGCTGTTAAATTCGCAACCTCTTCATAATCTCCATTTAAATATGCCTGATTTCTCTCTTCCACTAATGCATCAATATCTTCGATTGTAGCAGATATAGCATTTCTAGTTTCAGAGCTGGATACTATAAACTCCGATGATGTCCCAGATCCTAAGGCAATCATAGGAGTCAATGTAACAAGCAATAATGTCATAAATAATGTGATCGCTTTTTTGATTTTCATAGTAAATCTCCTGTTCATAATTTAGCCGCATTGCCCAGAAAACAGCATCTTCCTTTAATAGTAAATATACCATAAAATTGGTACCTGATCATCGCAAATAAGTAAACTTCTTACAAAATGAAAGTAAAGTCCAAAGTTGTGCTGATCTGTCAGAACTATTACGCCTGCGGGAGGCAATCCTGTAGCAGATCAATAACTATTTCTACGAACAGATCGAGGTAGTGAATATTCTGCAAAGCTTTGAAGAGCTTCCCGCCAATTCGGATTACGATTTCATCATCTCCTCCGTACCAAACAGCGAAGCCATAGCAGGCTGTATTTTTATCGATGTGCTTTTTACCCCCTTCAACAGGAGGCAGATCAAAAAGGAAATTATGAAGTATATAAAAAAGCAGAAGGAGCTTGCCTTCCGCCATCATATTCTTCCCTATTTCGATCCAGAGCTTTTTTCTGCAACCATCCGATCAGCGATGGAGAAAAAATTCTTTCTCTGCTGAATGGTATCCTGCTTGAGAAGAAAATTGTCCCCGAGTCTTTTTTGGAGAGCGTATACAAAAGAGAGGAGCTATCCTCCACCGCCTTTTACGGCCAGTTTGCCATCGCGCATGAAAAAGCCGCCGCTAAAAAAGCGGCGGCGGTCTTTTGTCCTGTTCAATTTATCAGGAAATTTACAATACTTCTCACACCAGGCTCAGGGCATCCTCATCGGCAATCAGCGTTGCGTCGGGATGGAATTTCAGGATGGAAGCCGGCACGTGAGGCGTTACCGGTCCATGGATCAGCTCGCGCAGAATCGGGGCCTTGGCCTTGCCGCTGGCCACGATCAGAACACGCTTGGCGGACATAATCTCACCGATACCCATGGTGTAGGCATAGCGGGGCACGTCGGCCTCGCTGGCAAAGAACCGTGCGTTGGCCTTAATGGTGCTCTCTGTAAGCTCCACGCAGTGCACGCGCTCGGCAAAATCCTCAGCCGGCTCGTTAAAGCCGATATGACCATTGTTGCCAATGCCCAAAAGCTGCAGATCAACGCCGCCCATGCTCTCGATGACCTGATGGTAGCGGGCGCACTCGCCCTCTGCATCCATATTCATGCCGTTAGGCAGATGGGTCTGCTCCCGGTCGATGTTAATGTGCTTAAAGAAATTCTCATTCATGAAATAATAATAGCTCTGATCATGCTCTCTGGGCAGTCCCTGATACTCGTCCAGATTGACGCTGCGCACTTTGGCAAAATCCAGGTCTCCCTTCTGATACCAGCCAATCAAAGTCCGATAGATCCCCAGAGGTGTAGAACCGGTAGCCAGGCCCAGCACGGAATCCGGTTTTAAAATCACCTGTGCAGAGATAACATTGGCTGCCTTGCGGCTCATGTCATCATAATCTCTTGTTCTGATAACTTTCAACATATCATCCTTCCCCCTTCTTTAGAAGATTCAGGAAAGAGGTTCCGTTCTGCGGAGCCCTCACCCCGAAATAATCGCATACGGTGGCTCCCACATCAGACAGAGAGGAGCGCAGTCCCAGATTCACGCCGGTCAGGCCTTTCTTATACACCAGCAGAGGAACGTTTTCCCTGGTGTGCTTGTTGTGCCCGATATCGGGATCGTTGCCGTGATCCGCCATGACAAGAAGAATATCGTCATCCGTAAGAAGCGGCAGCATACCGGCAATCTTTACATCCGCGATCTCCAGAAGCCTCCTGTACCAGTCGCTGTCCTGGCTGTGTCCGGCCAGGTCTGTCTCCTGTACATTGGTGCAGATAAAGCCTGTCTCCATGGTGCGAATCTCCTGAAGCGTCAGATCCAGAACCTCGTCGGTGGGCACACAGGAAATACTCTTGCCCCCATCGTTAGCCACAATGTCGGCCACCTTCCCCAATAGCGTAACCGGGATTCCTGCATTTGTCAAGATGGTAGGCGCCTGAACATTTTTATCGACTCCATAGCCCAGATGGCGGCATTGGTAGCCGTGATTGTAAGAGCCGGATTTGACCGCATGAATGCCGATGTACTTATCCTCCCGAATCTCCTCTGCATTCAGGATATCCTCTATGGTAGTGCCCGTTCCTCCAAAGGGAATTACCCGGTTCACAGTAGCGATATCCCGGACCAGATGACCGATCTCCAGTTCCTTCTCAAAGGAAATATAATCGAGAGGAGCCGTGCAGTTATACGCCATTCCATAATCCGCATCGATATTGTCCGCTACGGTCACATAATCGTCCACCAGCAGATAGCGAAGACCGGCGGTCATACGCACCTCCACCTTGTGTCCGTTCTTTTCCAGATGCTCCTTGATGGCGTCTACCTTTTCCTGGAAGGGCTGAGCCACAGGCTTTTTGGGAAGAGTACCCATGATCTCCTGATGTCCCATGAAGGTATCCGCCCCCCAGTGCATCAGCTCCGCCTTTCCAGCATTAGCGACAGGTGAAAATTTCATCCGCTGACTCTCATGACCGAAGGCGTTCATCAGTCCCAGCTTTTCCAGCGTCGGAAAGCAGCTGTCCGGGTAATCCTTAAGAATGCTGCCCAGAGTGCTGGCCTTCTCGTCGCCGGGACGCACCTCATGGGCGTCCCGCATGGCTCCCATTCCAAAGCCATCCAATACAATCACGATAAAGCGTTTCATTTTTAGTCCTCCTTACAACCGATCCGACGGCAATTTTTCATTTCCCAGGCTGTCGTACACCCCGACTATTCTGGGACATCCCTCCGACACGCCCTCTAACAGGACCAGATCGCTGCGGGTCACAAAAATCTGATAGCGGAAGGCCATGATCACGGTCTCGCCGACCGCACAGGGTTCCGGAAGCTCAAAATGATAATCGATACTCTCCAGGCTCGGCGGCGTTACCTGCATCTGGCGCAGGCTGCCAGCCTCCCTGCCCACCAGGGCTCCGGCCAGATGGGAACGGCGGTAATGACCGCCGCCATAGCAGTAGGCCTTGCCGTCAAAATTGTGGGAGATCTCGCTGACATAGGCTATGCAGCTTTTCTCCGGCAGATCCATAACCGCATGGGCCGGCGTAGTGGCCGTAAGGCCATGGCCGGGCTCGCCGCAGTTGCCTCCCAGACGGCTCATCAGCTCCAGTGTGCGCACGCAGGTGGCCGAAGGAGTATTGATAATCTCCGGCTCATAGCCGCAGGTCCTCATGATCTCCGCGCCCTTGAGCACCGTCTTCAGATTGGGCGTAGGCGCGATATCTCCCAGCTCCTCCTGATACAAATAGCAGGGGAAGGAGGTGACGCCCACCGGACGAATGGAGGTGCACTCACGCAGCCTGTTCAGAAAATCCGGCAGCTCTCCCAGGGAAATACCGGCGGTCTGACCGCTGTAAATCATATCCGAATCGTCAAAAACCCGGACCAGAATCTTCTGAATCTTGCCGGTCTTTTTCGCAGCCCGGTCTATACTCCTTGCCTTCTCTTCCGTAAATACCGTGACAACCTCAGGCCCATATGCCACGACCTTTTCCAGTAACCCCTCCGGAGTCTGCACCAGATGGCCCACGTTGCTGATAGGAATATGGTGGCGCATCATTACCTGCGCCTCCTTAAAATCCACCACCACGGCTCCCTCGTAGCCCATATCCGTAAGCTCACGGGCCAGAACCGGATTGCGTCCCAGCTGCTTGAGCATAAAATACAGGCGGATTCCTCTCTCATCTGCCGCCTTTTTGACGGCTGCGGCATTTAACCGAAACTGCTCCAGATCCACCACATAGGAATCCGGCAGCAGCTGTCCGGACTGATGCAGATGACAGATAGCCTCGATCAGCCGCGGGTTGTCCTTTTGCAGTTTATTCAAAAACATCCTCTCACCCTTTCCATGGCCTCCTTAAGAATGCGGATTATCGTATCGTCTCCGCTTCTCATTGGATTGATGCGAATCATTCTCTTTGTGATGCCGGGATCGGCTGCCCTAAAGGTGCCCGACACCCGGTAGAACATGGGAACGATCTCATAGCGTGACTCCGCCCCTACCGGATTAGGTGCAGCTCCCAGTTTTTCGGCCTCTTTAAGAACCTCCTCCGCGATAGGCTCCTCAAATTCCACCAAAAGCACCTTGGACTGCGCATTGGCCAGAAAAGCATCCTTGACGCCTGCAAGCTCGCCTCCCCTCAGTCGTTCCACCAGCCGGTCATTTACCGAAGCCTGAATCGCCAGAGCCACCGGAGCATATACCATCCCCCGCAGCACCTCCAGAGCCTCATGCCCCTGGGTCTGACAGCCTCCGGAATAATGATGCTTGATCAGAATATCGATATATTCGGCCTTGCCGGTAATACAGCCAATACCCTCCGGCCCCAAAAGCTTGAAGGTGGAAAAGCAGGCCAGGTCTGCTCCGCACTGACTTCCGTTTTTTCTTACCTTCATCACTGCATAATTATCATCGGTCACTACCGGAATGTTCCGGCATTCCTTGATGGTACGGATGACCTCCTCCATATCGTAGGAGTCTCCGATACTCTGCCTGGTGTACTGCACCAAAGCAGCCTTGATCTCCGGGTGCTCCCCCATTACCCGGCGTATATCCGACAAATCATTAAAATCTGCCGCTATTGTTTTAATTCCCAGCATGTCCACCGTAGTCTGCGTGGTGCTGTAGACTGGAGATGTATGAATCAACAGCGTCTCTCCTGCCTTCATCACAGCAAAGAGCGCATAGCGGATAGCACCGGTCCCGGCTCCCCGTACCAGCAGGCTTTTTTCCGCGTCAAAGACGCGGGCAATAACTTTTTCTGCCTTCAGAGTTGTCACCGGCTTATTGAGACCCGGCACCACTCCCAGATCGCCGCAGGTAAGGAATTCATGTCCCTCGAATTCCTTCGTGATGCAGTCCACCACCTTAAACTGCAGAGCCTGCGCCTCCTCTATGGAAATACTGTTAAGCGGATATGTCTTCATCGTTTCTTCCTCTTTTCTCCATTACTATAAAAGCCCATCACTGCAATGTAAAGGCTCCTCCATCCAGATATTGATCCAAATTGCCAAAATACCATTCCGTCATCTCATCCCGGCAGGGCTGCACGCCGGCCGCCGCGGCAAGCATACGCCTCACCGTCTCCGGCTCCGAACGGCAGATCCACAGGCCTGCGCAGCCCAGGGCGCTCTCCGGCATTGTCAGAGCGCTGGCCCCTGCCATATTGACGACCCGCAGCAGCCCTTTTCCCGACTGTCTCTGTTCCCGCGCTGTCTCTTCGTCAAAATGGCCGAAAATCGAGTCTCCCATTGCCTTCACATCCACAGGTCCTTCCCGGCTGATCAGCCAGTCGCACTGCGGCAGAACTTCCATCAGAAATGCAATGAGTTCCCGGCGTCCGCCGGCAGGATCGGGGGCCGGACCCAGCCTCTTTTCACCCTGATAAAGGCCGTCCTTTTCTACCCGGTACACTCTGGGCGGCTCGGACGCAGCTCCGGCCGCCTCTGCTCCGTCATCGGGCAAATCAAGCAGGGCCTCCACTCCCCGCGCAAGCTCCTCATATTCTCTGGCAATCAGGCCCAGAGAAGGGAAAAAGGAGATCCCGTCGGTGGAACGCTTTTCTCTTTTTTTCATGACTTCCGTACAGAAAAGGGGGCTGATAAAGCCGTAGAGATTCAGACTCATAGCCGGGGCCAGCACCGATCCGCCTCCGTCGGTTCCCAGCCCCAGATCGTTGAAATGCAGAAATACATTGACTGCGGTGCCGCTGCTGCTGCCGGTCATCGGACGGCCGGTCACCGGGTTGGCCAGCCCCATATCCACCGCCCTGCCTCCAAAGGAGGCACGGTCCAGGGTATGGAGGGCATAGCCTGCCCGTTTTAGCCTTTCCACCGCCTCTGCCGGTATGGCAGAGACATTTTTGATTCCCAGATAACCGCGCCCGCCTTCCCGGACATAACTGTTGATAGCCAGGGGGAAAACCTTTTCTACGCTGCCGTATGGATTTTTCTCTGCCGCCATGGTCATCTTGGCATGAAGCAGAATAGCTTCCTCCCGCCCGGCCACGGCTTTACTCTCCATACAGGATGCGCTTCGGATTATCAACCAGCATTTTCTGGATGCTTTCCTCAGCTATTCCTGCCTCTTTAAGCATCGGCAAAAACGTCTCGATGAGATAGCTGTAACCGATGCCGCCCTTATAGGCCAGGTGAGACTTGCGGGTCAAATCCATGGACAGCACTACCTGACCCAGCATTCCCTCTGCTTCCAGCGCCTTCAGAAACTCCACGCGGGTCTCGTCGGGCAGATAGGCCTTCTTTCCCACTGTGTCAAATCCGATGGTCACACCGGTAGCCAGAACACGGCGGATATAATCCAGATCTCCCGACAGATCCATATGGCCGATAACCACACGGCTCAAATCCAGACTGGACCGGCGCAGATACAGCGCCTGCTCCAGACCGCAGGTTCCAAGAGTCGTATGCGTATAGATCGGGGCCTTCGTCTCCTCTGCCGCCAGAATCGCCGCGTCAAAAACCTTGCGTTCTTCGTCAGTCATCACATCTTTGCTGGTTCCGATCTCTCCGATCATCCCTGCCTTTGGTCCATTCTCAATGCCCTTCGTGACCTCTCCGATCATCCACTGCGCCAGCTGCTCCACTGTGGACCCATAGACACGCTCCGGCAGGAACGGTTCCTTATAAAATCCGGTGGACTGTACAATATGAACTCCAGTTTCCTCTTCCACGCGGCTCACGTACTCAGGGTTTCTTCCCATGCCGTCGCAGGTCACATCCACAATCGTTCCAACACCCAGTTCATGGAGGCGATGGTATTCCTTTACAGTCTCATCGTAGCAGTCCAGCCGGCAATCCATATCTTTTTTTACGCCGGACAGATCAATTGTCGTATGCTCGTGCATCAGTGTATAACCACTCATCGTTTCGTTCATCCTCTTTTAATTATAAAACTTTCTGTCCACCTCGCAGCAGACAGGCATACACTTATAAAAGTAAGCGGGGGCGTTCCAGCGCCTCTGTGTGCGTGGACGCCCCCGCCCGATTACATTAACATTACTGTATCGTTTCTTGTCAAGCGGCAACAGGCATTGCAATCAGGCCGATCACCAGCAGAATATTCAGAAGAATACCGAATATAATGCAGGCCACGGGGCCGACAGCCATCTCAACAATGGGCTTTTTGGAGCGGCGATTCAAAAGCAGGCAGCCGATGACGAACAGAGCGCCGATACCGGACATGCCGGCAGCCTGAGAAGCCATAGCCTCAGCAGCTACCACAGAACCTACCAACAGGGATACTTCCAGAACCTTGTTCATGGAGGTACGGATATGCTCGCCCATATCCTTCACGCCAGGGAATTTGTCCATGCCCTTGGCAAAAACATTGATCAGCAGCAGCTCTACGAACATAACTGCGGCGCCCAGCAGCAGAGCCAGGATCGGGTTTCCATGCAGAGCAAGACCAACCACGAAAACGAAGGTACATCCGGAAGTGCCGTACACACCGGTAACAATCGCCGTCGTAAATACCAGCGGAACGAATCCGATTGCTCTTGCAAAGGCAGCCAGAGCTGCGTCGGCATAAGCGCCCTCAGCCAGCAGAGCCAGAGAGGTGGGGTCGCCGGCGATGATGGAAAGGCTGGTGCCGCAGGCAAGCAGACCGCCCATGATTACCAGCAGAGGCCAGTTTTTACGAATTCTTGCCACCTGATCGGAGAACACATGCACCAGAGACGTATTGGCATCTCCGTCGCCCTTTACCTGAGCGGCATAGATCAGCATAACAATGGTGCCGACCAGCATGGACATACCTTCTGCGTTCAGGGTTACGCTGTAGCTTCCCAGGGAGAAGGTACCGAATTTCTTAATCAGGAAATAAGCCAGTACCGTGATAACTGCCGTAATAACGCCCTTCTTAAATCCATGCTGATAAGCCACAGCCACAGCAGGGAAAATGGCGAATACAACGGTTACGTAGGTGGAAACGCTTCCCAGGCTGTCCAGGAAGTTGTAAGGCAGCAGAGCGAAGAGGTTAACGATAGCCTCCAGGCCTACCAGAATACCCAGACCATACACGCCGCCAATGACGCCGGCCAGGATCATACCAGTCTTGCTGTCCGGGCACCAGGTACCGATAATATCGGTGGTCAGCAGCAGGCAGTGAATCAGGATGATAGTTGCCGCAATGGAAGTAGGAATACCAAAGCCTACCACCAGGCCGAAGCTCACGGCAAAGCTCATGGCTGCCAGCTCTTTACGGCTGATCTTGCCGTCAAAATACTGAGGAACAATAGGACGGAATCCATCGTTAAACACAGCGATTCCACGGTTTGACAGAATCGATGCCAGAGCACCGATGCAGATGATAACAATGTACTTCATACTCTTTTACTCTCCTTCTTTTTCTGTAATGGCTTTGAGCAGAACCGGCAGCACATTTTCCGCATGCTGTGCCGTAAAGCCAAAGGCCTTCTTTCCATTTTGAACCGCAGCAATGATCTCCTCATCGGGGAAAATCTTGCCCGGCATGGAAATGGTAGCGCAGTTTTCCGCCCCCAGAAGGGCCAGCGCCAGGGCTAAGGCCCCGCCGCCTCCGGTGTTGCAGGCGCCGATGTAATAGTCATACTGGCCATTTTTGAGCGCCATAGCGGCATCCAGGTCCCCTTTGATGTCCACAGATGCCTTGTCACCGAGGAATTTTTTCGTGAAGTCCGCAATTTCCTGTTTGTTGATCTGTCCTCCTACGACAATCCTTATCATGCAAACCTCCTCCTTTCTGCTTTGCTGTTTATCGGCAACCGCTCCCCGGCTCTGTCCATAAAGCCAAAGCAGTTACGTTCTTTTTTCATATGGACCTCAAGCTGCATGGCCGGGCCTCATTCGCTTAACATGCTGCAGATGTGAAGCAGCATAAAACGTCTCTCCCCTTCGGAAAATTCCACCGGGCAAAACGTCATCATCTCGTCCATAAAATCCTCAGCCTGCGAGAAATGCTCGTTTCCCTGGATGTCATCCCAGATCTCTTCTCCCAGATCGCTTACGGTCTCTCCCTTTCGGATTCTCTCCGCGGCCATTGCCAGATGAGTGGTGAACATCTCCAGCCTCTCCTTCTCTGTCTGCGGGAACCGCTCTGCCAGCAGATCAATAACCCGATCCACAAAATCAGCAATCTCCGGACTGATCACTCCTGCATTCCTTAGAATTCCAATTCTTCGTTTCAGCATGATTCCTCCCTAAACATGTACATATTTTTGTATATTAAGGATAAAAAATAACTCATCTATTTTTTGCGGGACGCCTCCCACAAAATATTTCCGAACAGGTCCCTCCCGGCAGCTTAATAATTCAGCTTAATAATCCGCAGGAATAGTCCCCGATTTTACACCCTTTTGAATCTCTCTGACCTCCTCCGGCTTTACATAACGCCTGAGAAGCTGTCCCAAAGCCTCCTCTCCCCGCCGGATCACCAGCACCGCTGAGGAAAAGCTGCTCACATCCAGAATATTATCCAAAAACACCATATGCAGATCCCGGTAGCCGGATTCCACAATCTCGTCCACGTTCCACACGCCGGCGTCAATTATGCCCTCCCGGATCGCCGTGACCGTCTGGTGAGCCCGCAGCTCTACGAACTGGATACCGCTGATCCCCGCCGTAATCTGTCCGGTGATATCCCTCTGGTCCAGAGACGTCCTGTCATAGGCAACCTTCATTCCCGGCTCAATTCCGACAGCATTTTTATCCCGAAGAATCAGTACGTGACGGGACAGATAGGTGCCGGCTCCCAGATCGACCGCAATCTCCACATCCAGATGGTTCTTGATGGATTCCTCCGCCGCGTAGCGGCTGCAGGCTGTAAACTGGTAGACACCGTCACTGACAAGCATCAGACGGCTCTCGGAACCTCTGGTATATACCAGATTGAATTCAAATGGCTGAAGCTCGTGGTAAAGGGCCGTAGCCAGTCCCTGATACAAAATCGAGTAAGGCAAAGGCATGCTTCCAAGCAATCCCTTATTCAGGCTGCATTCCTGGAGCTTGCGATAATCCAGATGCTCGATAAAGGTACCCATATGGCCGCGGCTGACAAGGATGACCGCTCCCTTTTCCTTGAGGTAGGCGAAGCTGTTCTGCACCGTTCCCCTGGACACCTGGAGCTTTTCCTGATACTCGGAAATGGAAGGAATCCTCTCTCCCTCCGCCCGGCTCATCAAGTCCTGCGCCATCCGGCTCACGGTAAGACCAATCTTCTGATACAATGTGCTGCCCATCTGCCACGCCTCCCCTCCGCATCTGCCGCTGGTTCACAGCCCCCGGCCGGAGGCCGCCTATCAATGTACAAAAAAATGTATTTTGTTATCTAAACTTTAACACGTATCCCGCCGCCTGTCAATCCTTTTTTATATTTTTTTTATATTTTTTCAGTGAGAAGCCTCCAAAGGGCGGCAGAGCAGGCGCCTGCAAACGCCTGTATCTGCGCCATTTCAGAGCTTTCCGGCCTTCATTTTTCGCTTACTGCTTCTGCGGCGAATTCGTCAGATGTACATCCAGCTGATTGTAGGGAATCTCTATCCCGGCTGCGTCAAATTCCAATTTGATCTGTTCGTTGAGACGCCATTTTGCTTTCCAATAGTCGCCGTTATTTACCCAGAACCGGAGTCCCAGAATCACAGCGCTGTCCCCCAGCGCCGACACGAATACGTTCATTTCCTGATCCTCCAGGCGGGCAGGATCTTCCCGCACCAGCCTCTCTAATATGGCCTTGGCAGCCTGTAAATCGGCGTTGTAGGAAATTCCCACAGTTATATCCAGCCGTCTGGTTGTGCTGGAGGTAACGTTTGTCAGGCTGTCGTCGGACAGCTGTCCATTGGGGATCATCACCACCCGGTTATCGCCGGTCAGAAGCTTCGTATATACCAGTCCGATCTCTGTGACCGTCCCCTCGTCGCTTCCCTGAATAATATAGTCGCCGATAACAAAGGGTTTCATTAACAGGATCAGAATGCCGCCGGCCAGATTGGACAGACTGCCCTGCAGCGCCAGGCCGATCGTTACGCCGGCCGAAGCAAAGGCCGCCGTAAGAGAGGTGGCCGCCACTCCTACCGTCTGCAGCAGGATCATAACCAGGCACACATAACCCACGGCCGTCAGCACATTACGCAGGAATTTGCGCACCGTCACCTCCACGCCGTGACGTTCCAGCGTTCGGTCCATCAGACGCACCAGGGATCGTATCACTTTGCGTCCCACAGCAAAAATTATCAGAGCCAGGGCAATCCGCAGAATATAATCCACCACCACCGGCACGTAGGTATCCAAAAAGTCCGCCAGGCTGATCCCTTTCCAGCGATCCACCTGCCCTGCCAGCTCTTCCGCCAAAAGCTCCATGCTTTCAGTCTCGGCGACGGTCCCTGCAGCAGTTTCTGCGGCGGTTTCCACAGCGGTCTCAGCCGCCGCAGCTGCCGACGAGGCCATCGTCAGAGCGGAGGCTTTCACAGCCCAAAAACGCGTCATCCAAAAATCAATCATTCTCTTCCTCCTGTCTGCATTATTTCAGTCCTGCCTCTCAGTTCCATAAATCTTCTATCCAGCGGGCAATCCGATCCACCGTATCGCAGGCCAGCTCCTTCTGTCCTGCCGCCGCCTCAAAGCGAGAACGGGAATTGAAGGTGTGCTCGATGAAGCCGTGACGCGCCTCGCTGCAATACAGCTCTGTGACCGCCACCCCCGCGCTCTCCAAAAGCTTTCCATACCGCTGCCCCTCCAGACACAGGCTGTCCCGTCCGCAGGTAAGAAGCAGAGCCGGCGGCAGTCCCTCAAGCTCCTCCTTCTTCGCCAAAACCGGGGACATCAGGCTCTCTGCCGTCCTCCCCTGTCCGCCATCGTAGGCCCGCCGGAAAATCTCCATCATGCCGGGAGTTATGGCCTCCGGCATATCCGGCCGGTCTTCACAGTCCATCTGAAGATCCAGATAGGGGTAGTCTAACACCTGAGCCCGCGGCATGAGCAGCTCCTCCCGGCCTGCAAGCAGACAGTAGGAGGCCGCCAGATTCCCTCCGGCGCTGTGTCCCATAATAATCATCTGCTCCGGCGAAATATCCCAGGGCTTCTCCCGGCACAGCCACTTGATCTGAGCCGCAATATCCCAGAGAGCCGTCGGATAAGGATACGCCGGCGCTTTACGATAATCCAGAGAAATCACGGCGATGCCCAGCTTCCGGTGATAATAATCGCACAGTTCATCGTCGGCTCCGGCCGTCCCCTCCACAAAGCCCCCTCCGTGTATATCCAAAAGCACCGGTCCCTTTCGTCGGATCTGCTCCACATAGCACAGAGGCCTTAACTCGTCCGGCCCGGCGAAGGCCCCGGCGGACAGCCCGTCAGACAGTTCGTCGGGCAGCTTGATGGACAGTTCGCTGGCCAGCTCGTCAGGCAGTTCGCCGGGCAGCTGCACTCGCTGACCGCGCAGACGCCAGCCCTGTTCTTCCATGCGCTCCCTTCGCCATGCTTTCTCATACAGCCCCGATGCAATAATCTTGTCCGCCTTTTCCCTCCAACGATCCTTTCCCATTCTCCGTCTCCTTTAATCTCCTTTGTCTGCTTTGTCTGCTTTAAGGATACTATAATTTAAGTCTCTCCGCAAATACAAAACGGCAAACATGAAACCATGTCCGCCGGGCGGCCATAATCTCCCGCCGGGGAATGCACAAAACACAAAAAGAGCCGGCGGTTTCCCACCGGCTCCATACTCTGCCGTAAATCTGCGCAGATAAAATAATTCCAGGAGAAATTATTTCAGAGTAACCTTGGCTCCAACTTCCTCCAGAGCCTTCTTGGCAGCCTCTGCCTCTTCCTTGGACACGCCCTGCTTGAGCACCTTGGGAGCGCCATCGACAGCCTCCTTGGCTTCCTTCAGGCCCAGGCCGGTCAGCTCGCGGACAGCCTTGATAACCTTTACCTTCTCGGAACCGATCTCGGTCAGCTCCACATCAAACTCGGTCTTCTCCTCAGCCTCAGCAGCGGGGCCGGCAGCAGCCACAACCACGCCAGCAGCGGCGGATACGCCAAACTCTTCCTCGCAAGCCTTTACCAGCTCGTTCAGCTCCAGTACGCTCAGCTCTTTGATCGCTTCGATAAACTCAGCAGTAGTCAACTTTGCCATTTTTATTTCCTCCGTTTTCAAAAATTAAAATATGAATAATACGAAAATATAAGTTCCGTTTTATGCTGCGGACAGCATTATGCCTCTTTGGACTCGGCGATCTGATTCAGAACGCGGGCCAGGTTGGTGATAGGGGACTGAATGCTGCCAAGCAGCTTGCCCAGAAGGACCTCTCTGCTGGGGATCGTAGCGATCACCTGGATACCCTTCTCGTCATAATAAGTGCCTTCTACTACGCCGCCCTTCAGCTCCAGAGCGGGAGCCTTCTTGGCGAACTCATACAGAATTCTGGCAGGCGCGGAAGCGTCCGTGCTCGACACAGCCAGGGCCGTAGGGCCTTCCAGCTTGCCGGCCATTGCTTCGTAGTCGGTACCCTTGAACGCAAAGTTCAGCATGGTGTTCTTGTACACCTTGTAGGTAACGCCGGCTTCTCTCATCTGCTTACGCAGAGCAGTGTCCTGCTCCACGGTCAGGCCGCGGTAATCTGCCAGCACAGCTGCCTTGGCATCCTTGAGAAGCTCGGATATCTCGGCAACTACAGGCTGCTTTAATTCTACCTTTGCCATCTTTTTTCCTCCTTATTTAAATTTTAACCGCCGGTGAGTTTAAAAGAGAAAACCCTCTTTGCCAAAAGACAAAGAGGGCATAAGGATTCTTATCAAAAAATCTCATCTTCCTCGGCAGGCGACTGTGCTTACACCCAAAGGGTACCTGCTGTCTTCGGCAGTTTTACTTTTGACACCATATCATAAAACCATCGGGCTGTCAAGCCTTTCGGCCCAGCATTTTATCGATGTTCCGGCCAAAACGGCCGATTCGGATCGATTATGCCTGCAGCTTGATGGGGTTGACCTTAACGCCAGGGCCCATGGTGGAGGTCAGGGTCACGCTCTTTAAGAACTGGCCCTTCACTGCGGCGGGTCTCGCCTTGACGATAGCGTCGGTCAGTGCCTTGAAATTATCAGCCAGCTGCTCTTCGGTGAAGGAAACCTTGCCGATGGGGCAGTGGATGATGTTGGTCTTGTCCAGTCTGTACTCGATTTTACCAGCCTTGATATCGGCAATAGCCTTGGTCACGTCCATGGTAACGGTACCAGCCTTGGGGTTGGGCATCAGGCCCTTGGGGCCCAGCACACGACCCAGCCGGCCTACTACGCCCATCATGTCGGGGGTGGCCACAACTACGTCGAAATCCAGCCAGCCTTCCTTCTGAATGCGGGGAATCAGCTCCTCGCCGCCTACAAAGTCTGCACCGGCAGCCTGAGCCTCGTCGGCCTTGACGCCTTTAGCAAACACCAGCACACGGACAGTCTTGCCGGTGCCGTGAGGCAGTACAACAGCGCCGCGGATCTGCTGATCAGCATGACGGCCATCGCAGCCTGTGCGGATATGAACTTCAACGGTCTCATCAAACTTAGCGCCGGCGGTCTTCTTTACCAGAGCCACAGCCTCCTCGGTATCATACAGCTGCGTGCGGTCTACCAGCTTTGCGCTCTCGATATATTTCTTTCCTCTTTTCATTCCTTACTCCTCCATTAGTCCTCTACTACGATACCCATGCTCTTAGCGGTACCCTCGATCATGCTGGTGGCAGCCTCGATGCTGGCCGCGTTCAGATCGGGCATCTTGAGCTCGGCGATCTTGCGAACCTCTTCTCTGGAGATCTTGGCCACCTTGTTCTTGTTGGGCTGACCGGAAGCAGTTTTCAGCTTGCAGGCCTTCTTGAGAAGTACAGCAGCCGGGGGAGTCTTGGTAATGAAGCTGAAGCTTCTGTCGGCGTAAACCGTGATCACCACAGGGATCACCAGATCGCCCTGATCGGCGGTTCTGGCGTTGAATTCCTTAGTGAACTGCACGATATTCACACCATGCTGACCCAGCGCAGGACCAACCGGCGGAGCCGGAGTGGCTTTGCCGGCAGGAATCTGTAATTTGATGTAACCAGTTACTTTCTTTGCCATTTTTGGCACCTCCTAATTTTTAATGTCCCGGGCTAACCCCGGACACAACACGAAGGTGTTGTGGTACCAGCGGGAAAATCCCTCCCACCTGCGGCAGCTTTTCCTCATATCGGAGTCCTGCCGCCTATCATGAAGATCTCTCCTGCGTTTTCGCAGCAGGATCTTGCACGCGAATCTTATTCAGCCGCCAGCTGCGGCTCTCTTATTGTCACAGCTTCTTGATCTCGTCGAAGCCTAATTCGACCGGCGTCTCGCGGCCGAACATATCTACATGGATGGTGACGCTCTGCTTGCCTTCATTGATGGAGGCGATAACGCCTGCCGTACCTTCCCAGACACCGGAAGTAACCGTCACGGAATCGCCCACCTCGAAATCCACCACCACAGGGCTCTCGCCCCCTGCCAGACCGGCGATCTCCTCCGCAGAAAGAGGTACGGGCTTGGAACCCGGTCCCACAAAGCCGGTGACGCCGCGGGTGTTGCGGACTACATACCAGGTTTCGTCGTTCATCACCATGTTAATCAGGACATAGCCGGGAAACATCTTTTTGGCTACCGTCTTGCGGACGCCGTTTTTCAGCTCCACCACGTCCTGCATGGGAACAGAGACCTCCAGGATCTGATCGTGCAGCTTGCGGTTCTCGATGGTCTTTTCGATATCCATCTTTACTTTGTTCTCATAACCCGAGTAGGTATGAACCACATACCAGTTTGCTTCTGCCATACAATCACCTTACCCTAAAATCAGACAATGAAACCGACCAGATATTTGATTACCATATCCAGCAAGCCCACGATCAGACCGATGCAGATGGACAAGGTAATAACAGCTACTGTCTGCTTTCCCGTGGTCTTCTTGTCCGGCCAGATGATCTTCTTAAATTCGGCTTTCAGCGTTTTCCACTTGCTGGTTTTTTTCTTTGCTTCTTCCATTTAAAATCACTCTCTCTGATCCGGCTGATTATTTGGTTTCCTTGTGCATCGTATGTCTCTTGCAGAACGGGCAGTACTTCTTCGTCTCCATTCTCTCAGGGTGGAGCTTCTTTTCTTTTGTCATGTTGTAATTCCGCTGTTTGCACTCGGTACATGCCAAAGTAATTCTCGTGCGCATCGTGTACACCTCCAACTCACTTTTGTTTTGTCTATTTTCAAGGCACAAAAAAAAGAACCTAGGCCCTTTTCATCGCTTTCTAAGCGTACCATAACCCACGCATTCCGTCAAGGGATTTTTGAAATTTTCCCCCGAAAAACGGACAAAAACACAAAAATCCCCTTCCTTTTCCGCTTCACTTTAACCGAACCTGAGCATCCTCATGTGTTTAACGAACCCAGCAGACGTTTATTTAATATTTTACCGGGCCTGCAAAAGCTCGGCCTTTAGTTCGTCCTCCAACCGCAGAAGCTCCGCCTCGACGGCCTGGCGCTTCTCGCGGCCCTCCTTTTGGATCTTGATGGTCTCCTGTATCGTGGAGATCAGCTGGCTGTTGACGGTTTTCAGCGTCTCCAGCTCCACAATGCCCTCCTCGGAGGCTTTGGCCGTCTCGATGGTGTTGGTTTTTAAAAGCTCCGCGTTTTTCGTCAGCAGATCATTGGTGGCGTCCATGATGTCCTGCTGGAGCCGCAGGGTCTTCTGCTGGTTCTGCAGGCCCAGAGCGATGACGATCTGCCCCTTCCAGATCGGTATCGTATTCAGGATGGCCGTCTGGATACGGTCCACCAAAAGCTTGTCGTTGTTCTGGATCAGCTTAATCTGCGGGGCCGTCTGGATGGCAATGGTCTTGCTCAGCTTCAGATCGTGGATTTTCTTCTCAAACCGATTGACCGTGTCCTCAAAATCGCTGACCAGCTGGGCCTGCATCGGCTCGCCGGAGGCCGCCGCCTCCGCCCGGAGCCTGGGCAGAGTATTCTCCCGCATCTCCCCCACCGTCTCTTCGCCGGCGGCGATGTAGAGCTTCAGCTCATTGAAATATTCCAGGTTTTTCTGGTACATCACATCAAACAGACCGATATCCTTGAGCATCTGCATCCGAGCCTTCTCCAGCTCGCCCTCGATGCGGTCGATCTGAACCTCCACCTTGGCATAGCGCTCCTTCAAACGGCGCAGGCTCTGCCTGGCGTTTTTAAAGAAAGGCAGCTTATCAAGCAGGCTCTCATCCTGCCCCGGAGCCGATACGTCCAGCTCCTTTACGTTCACCACCAGCTCCGTCAAAAGCTCGCCCACATAGCCGCTGTCCTTGGAACGGACGCTCCCAAGCACCGAGTCCGCAAACTCAGCCAGACTGCGCTGGGCTCCAACCCCGTACTGAACCGCCGCCTGGGAATCGGTCAGATCGATGGCCCCTTTGATCTCCTCGATCCGCTTTCTTTCTTCTTCACTGAAAGCAGGAGCCTGCATCTGCTCTTCCAGCTCCCGGAGCGCGCCGCCCTCCTTTTCTCTGCTGCTCTCCTGCTGCCCGGCCGCTTCCTGTATTCCTCTGGCCTTTGCCAGATCCGCAAGGGTAATCTCCGCCATAATTTATTCTCCTATTCTCCCTCCCACTCCGGATATCGAAGCGGGAAGCTTCTTTATTCAATATAGGCCGTGTCGTCTCATCCCTTAGGACAGGCCGTCTATAATCTGCCTCATCGCGTCATAATCCGGCACCGGAATCACCTGGGTCACCTCCGAGGCCACGCCTGTCACTCCGCCGGGAACGGTTTCCTGCGTAATACCGTATCCGCTTGTGCGAAAACCGTGCTTCTCCCAGGCCAGCCGCTGCACCTCTTCATCAAGAAGGGCCTGAACTCCCGCCTCGCCTGCTTCTGTCAGGGCGATATACACATGGGTGGACCAGACCGTGGGCGTCGGGTAAATCATAACCAGATCGTCCTTAAGCCTTTCATAATCTTCCGGATTTTCCACGGCAAACTCAATGATCTGACTTTCGTATCCTGCAATCATCGGATTGGCCCCTACTCCCATATTCAAAAACTGGTTAAACAGATCCGAAGACGACGTCTCCATATAACCCAGCCGGCCGAATATTACCTCCAGCATAGGCAGTATCTGCGCCACATCCCCCTCGGTCACCGTTTTTCCCCCGTTGCATACATTGGCAAGAAGCGCGGCGAACATGTTTCCCGAATTGGATTTCGTGGGGTCGGTGGTATCTACCGACACACTGCCATAGAGTTCAGGAAGTCCCATATCTGCCCAGGCAGTCCCATCCAGAATCAGCTGGGTCAGCTTTTCCATATCGGCATAGAGAACGCCGTCCTGCTCCGTCACCACTCCCTGAGCCTTCAAAGCATCCGATACCAGTCTGTGGGAATAGATTACAATCGGCGTGTTAAACACAATCTCGCTGGCCAGAGGCCGGCCGTGTTCATCTTCATAATATTCCAAAGCAGTCTGACTGGAGGGGAACAGATAATCCCGTCCTGTCTGATCTGCCGTGACCATATCCAGAGAGCCTGCCCTCGAATATTCAAACTGAATATGATACCGGTCCGCCAGAATCTCCGCCACCTCTTCATCCTCATAGAGACCAATTTTCTCACCGCCCAGATAGCCGTCCAGGACAGTAATCTGATTTTCTGAACGGATCAGATAATAGATGCCGGCGGCGGCAATCACAGCCACCAGGAGGATCAGTCCTGCCAATTTTGATTTCATAGAGGTCCCTCCATCTTTATTGTCTGTTCTAAAACTCTGATCTCTGCATCCATGTCCATCAGCTCATTGCTCATCAGCCTCTGGAACTGCCCATCAAAAGCCTGGTTTAATGCGGCAAGCGCCTGCCCCGTCTTCTTTTTGAGGCCGGCGGCGTCAGCGGTATCAAGGCCGCTGTCCTCCAGCTCCACATATTTTGCCAGCAGGGAAGAGGCCGTGTCCTGATAATAGTCAATAAAACGACGCGCCAGTTTGATCTTATTTGGATGCTTTTCCAGATAGGCCAGAATAGATCCCGCCGTCTCGTGGAGATGACGGGACTGAGCGCGGACGGTCTCATCCTCCACCTGTTCCATCAAACGTCCGATATTGTCCAGGTCCTCCCTGGCCTCCTCCAGCTTCTGATAAAGCTCCTCTCCGCCGGATACGGCCGACACTTCCATCTGCCCTATCTTTTTCTGCGGTCTGATCAGCAGCGCAAGGGCGATAAACAGCGCCACCGACAACCCTGCGCAAAGGAAAAAATTCCACTGAAACGCAAAAAAGAGGAGGAGAAATGCGGCCGCCGCCGCAATGCCAGCCAGGAGACTTGCCGCGGTCTCTGCCTGTTTCTTCTTTTTTTTATGTGATTCCACCGTCTGCTTCCCCTCTCCGTCAATTATATCCTTTGACACTGCGGAAAGCGCCGATCAGATCTTCCCTTCCGTCAAAAACCCGGGCGTTGGAAAGATCGGCGAGTTCCTCCAGCTGTTCCTCTTCGGCATCGCCGAACATAATGGAAAACACCGGGACGTCTACGCCGCTGTCCAGATAAAATTCTTTAAATTCCTCGTAGTCCATACCGCTGTTGCTCATCCCGTCCGTCAGAAGAATTACTGCCGGCGTATACTGGCTCAGATCATAATCCGAGGCAATCCGGCGAATACCTTCCGCCGCAGCCTGGTAAATATCGGTTCCTCCTGCACACGCCTCCTCTTCAATCTGCTCATACAGGGCCATAAGGCTCTCCTCCGACGAATCCGGCGCAGTCCACACATCCACCACATTATCGTCAAAGGGAATAACAATATTCACCTCGTTTTCACCGGCCTGCAGCAGATTGCGCTGCGCATTCTCCTGGATCAGTATCTGGGCCATGGCCTCCACCAGCTGCTCGTTGCCTTCTCCTGACATACTGCCGGAGTAATCCAGACAATATACGGTCAGAGACGGCTTTTTAAACTGGGTCTGATACAAATTAAGAGCCTCCATCAGCACATCGGCTGCCGGCATGGGGATAGGTGAAAGCACCCGGTCCACGTCGATGCCCCAGTCCTCTCGAAACACATCCCGATTTTCCTCGCTGACGCCAAGATTCGACGACCGCCTCCCCGTGCGCTGGATTTCATTTTGCGCTTCATTGGAAAGAAGATACTCCTGCACTTCCAAAAAAGCCTCCTCCTTACTCTCGTCCCCGTGATCCACGTAGGCAAAAGGAGAATCTGCCAGGCTCAGGCCATCATAGGGATAGACCGTATAGAGCGTTTCCCGCCCCGCCTCCTCCAGCTCTCTGTTTGCGCTGATAATCAGACATTCATAATTCACCATGGCGTCATAGTCGCCGTTCAGGAACATCTCTTTCAGCCAGTCCGAGCTGCCGGAGCTGCGGTCGATGCCGGAGAGAAGCTCCGTGATCTCTGCCTTAAGTCCTTCATCCTGAAGATCCTCGGCCGTCATGGCCTGCTGCTTGCCCATCAGCGCGTACAAAAAGCCAATATAAGCGCTGGCACCGGAATTAGACTGGGTAGCGCTGGTCATGCAGAAAGACATTTTCCCCTCCTGTATGGCCGACAGGATATCCTTTACCGATACTTCCCGGCCTACAAATCCCAGCTCCTGCGCCAGGCTCTCTCGTATTCCAAAAACCACCGGCGTTGTAGAAACAGACTGGGCATGTTTGACCAGATGGTCCGTATCTCCCAGAGAAATCCAGAGACTGCTGGCCGGCCAGACCACATCGTAGCCCCCCGCCCCCTGCTCCAGAGTCCGCATGATGTCCACCGACCCCAGATAGGTGATCTCAATGTTAACCCCGGTCTCCCTGGCACAGTCCTCCAGAATATGTTCCAGTTCCTGATTTTCCGAACCCGACACAATTCGCAGCGTCTCCCCTCCGGCCGAACCTTCGAACCGGCTGTCGCCTGCCGAATTTTCCGCCTCCCCGCTGCATGCAGCCAGCGCAAGGCACGCAGCCGCAGCCATAAGCAGCACAAACAGCCTCCTGACGTTGCAGGCCAGGCGGCATGGGCTGTAATTCCGACACTTTCTTTTTAAAATCAGGAAACGATAATACAATGACATTCTCCACTCCTTCTCCCGACGCCATATATTTCGCCGCTTTTTGTTTTGAGCTTAGCATGGCTTTGTAAGCGTTAAGAAAGAAAAAGGGCAAATTCCTGTAAAAGAAATCACTCGTCATTTTCTCCGATACAAATACAGACCAGGCGCACCTCCCTTGCTCCTGCCGCCAGCAGGCTGCGGGTGCAGGCCTGAGCCGTGGCTCCGGTTGTATAAATATCATCCAGCAGGATCACTCCCATACCTGCCACCGTTTGTCTGCCAGCCCGGAAAGCTCCTTCCAGATTACGTCCGCGTTCTCCTCTCCCCAGAAGCTTCTGCGCTCTGGTATTGCGGCCGCGGACCAGAGCCCGGCTCAAAACCGGCAGCTCCAGCTTTTTTCCCAGCCGCCTTGCCACCAGCTCCGCCTGGTTGTAGCCGCGGCGTCCAAGACGGCTGCGATGAACCGGCACCGGCACCAGACAATCTGCCCGGGCCGCCTTCAGCTCTGCGCCGAATTTCTCCCACAGGGCCTGCGCATACCAGTCGGCATAATCCATTCTTCCTCCATTCTTAAAGCGGGAGAGCGATTCCCTCATGGTCCTGTCGTATACCGCCATGGCATAGCCCCGGACAAAGGAGCGCTCATGGCGGCTGCAGTCATAGCAGTATTCTGCCTCCTGGGCGGCAATTTCCTTGCCGCAGCGCAGGCAGACCGGCTCCTTTACCATGCGGACTCTGGCCAGGCACTGCGGACAGATCAGACCTCGCCCCATGGGAATTACATCGTCGCAGACCGGACAGCGGCGGGGATACAGCAGATTCAAAAGAAACCGGCCGGACTTTTCCGCCGCTTTGTTCGCTTTATTCCATTTTATTTTCACGGGAATCCTCCTGTAAGATGTTTGCAAGGCATTTGTAAGGCATTTGATATCTATGGATTTGAAAAATCAATATGAAATGAATCAGACAGCCGCAAAAAAGCGGCCAAAATACAAAGGCAAAAGGCGGCTCGGCCATGAGCCGTGCTGCCGTCCGCTCTAATGCGGCAGCACGGCCAGCTCCCGAAGCCGCTCGTCCAGACTGGAGTAGCGGCGCTGCTCGGCAGCGTTGTCGACCATAGCGTCAAAGGTCTCCGGCAGACCCACGATGCAGACGCATTTTTTGGCGCGGGTCACCGCCGTATAGAGGAGATTGCGGTTCATCAGCATCCGGGGGCCGGACAGCAGGGGAATCACCACAGCGGGATATTCGCTTCCCTGAGACTTGTGTACCGTGATGGCATAGGCCAACTCCAGCTCCTCCGCCTGACCAAAGCTGTAAGTCACCATTCTCCCTTCATCGAACTCCACCTCGATCTGCTCGGTAAAAAGATTGACCTGACGCACCAGCCCCATATCGCCGTTGAAAACGCCGGTTCCCTTTTCCACCGCAATACCGTAGCGGCTGCGCACCTCCCACTCGATCTGATAATTGTTCTTGGTCTGCATGACCTTGTCCCCCTCGCGAAAGATACCGTGGGGAAGCTCCTTCTCCGCCTTGCCCTCGTCGGGAGGATTGAGATAATGCTGAAGAATTACATTGAGACGTTCCACGCCCAGAGCTCCCTTTCGCATCGGAGTCATAACCTGAATATCGTACATGGAGGCTCCCACGTAGGCCGGAAGCTTGCGGCTCACCAGCGTGATGGAAGCATTGATAATGGCATTGGCATCCTCCCGCCGGATAAAGAGGAAATCCCGGCTGCCGCTCTTTTTTTCAATGCGTTCGCCCCGGTTGATCCGATGGGCGCCCACAATAATGTCGCTGTGCTCGGCCTGGCGGAAAATCCGGGACAGCTTCACCACATGAAAGCACTGGGACTCAATCATGTCCCGCAGTACGTTTCCCGGCCCCACCGACGGCAGCTGGTCCACGTCTCCTACCAGAATCAGCCTCGTACCCACCGGCACGGCTTTTAAGAGCGAATACATCAGCTGTATATCCACCATGGACATTTCATCGATGATAATCACGTCCGCTTCCAGGGGATTGAGCTCATTTCTCTCAAAATTCCCCTGGACCCCGCTGTCGTCCGGCGCTCCATTCACCTCCAGCAGCCGGTGGATGGTCTTTGCTTCTCTCCCGGTGGCCTCCGCCATCCTTTTGGCCGCACGGCCCGTAGGCGCCGCCAGCAGAATCTCCATTTCCTCCGCCTCAAAGAAACGGATCATCGTCAGGATCGTCGTGGTCTTGCCGGTGCCGGGGCCTCCTGTGACGATCAGCAGTCCGTTGGCCGCCGCCTCCAGCACGGCCTGGCGCTGCAGTTCATCTAGGGTTATCCCCTCTTCGGCCTCGATTTTTCCGATACTCTCCAGAATCTCCTGGCTCTTCACCGGCGTGCTGATATTCAGATCGTGCAGCATCCGGGCGGAGTTGAGCTCCATATAATAATAGCGGGAAGCGTAGAGGATACGCCCCTCCGGCGTATCGCGCACCACTATTTTCTTCTCCATCATCATATCGGAGATATGGCGGGTCAGCTCGCCGGGGTCCACCTGCAAAAGCTCGCGGGTCTTCTCCCTTACCTCCTCCTCAGGCAGATAGGTGTGCCCGTTTCCAAGAGCCTGCTGCAGCACATAGAGGATGCCGCTGCGTATGCGAAAATCCGAATCCACTTCAATCCCGGCCTTCATCGCTATATCGTCCGCAATCCGAAAACCGATGCCGGAGATATCCTCGGCCAGACGGTAAGGATTCTTTTCAATGATTCGGTACAGCTCATTTCCGTACTGTTCAAAGATTCGGGCCGCCAGATTCAGGGAGATCCCATAGCGCTGCAAATAGATCATCGCCTCCCGCATATCCCGTTTTTCAGCCACCTGACTGCCGATCTTTAGGGCCATCTTCTCGCTGATCCCTTTGACCTGGGCCAGGCGCTCCGGCTCCTCCTCAATCACCCGAAAGGTATCCTCGCCAAATTTTTTGACAATCCGGGCCGCCAGCGCCGTCCCGACGCCCTTGATAGCGCCGCTGCCCAGATAATGCTCGATGGCGGCCTTGTCCTCCGGAACGCGGATCTGAAAGCTCTGCACCGAAAACTGCTCCCCGTACAGAGGATGCATCGTCCGCATCCCTTCTGCGTCTATGTACTCCCCCTCATCGATCTGAGGCAGAATCCCCACTATGGTCAGCTCTTTGCCCTCATCCACAATCTCCGCTACCGCATAGCCGGTCTCCTCATTGCGGTATACAATATGCTCGATATATCCTCCCACCGTTTCCAAAGGACTCACCTCCTCCCGGCTCATATGCCCGACCGGTTTTCCAATATCCTGACAGCGTCCAGGCCGCCCGCCTCGATCCACCGTCCATTAAATCTGTTTCCGTCAGCAGCAAAGAGGGGCTGCCAGCCGCTGTTAGCGTATACGGGCAGCCCCTGTGTTATTTGGTTTCCGTTATATCCGTCTCGCGTTGTCCTGCACCGGGCCAGTCCGGCATTGGAACCGGCCCGCGTCGGGCCACTGGATACGGCCTGTCTTTAGTCCTCTACGCTGTTCTTGCTGCCATGGCTGTATTCGATGCACTTGCCGGTACCGATGGCCACAGCTGTCAGCGGGTCCTCAGCGATCATGCAGTTGATTCCGGTCTTCTCCTCCAGCAGCAGATCCAGACCATTAAGCAGGCTGCCGCCGCCGGTCATCACAATGCCGCGGTCATAGATATCCGCTGCCAATTCCGGGGGCGTGCGCTCCAGCACATTGTGTACGGCCTCCACAATCTGCATGGCGGGCTCTCTCAGGGCCTCCAGGGTCTCATCGGAAGTGATGGTAATGGTCTTGGGCAAACCGGTAACCAGGTTGCGGCCTCTGACCTCCATGGTAGCAAGCTCTGGCCGCTTGTAGGCGGAACCAATATTGATCTTGATATCCTCGGCCGTTCTCTCACCGATTAACAGGTTATGCTTCTTGCGCATATAGCGGACAATCGCCTCGTCAAAATCATCGCCGGCCGTCTTTACAGAGGTGCTGACCACCGTGCCGCCCAGGGAGATTACGGCGATATCTGCCGTACCGCCTCCGATATCCACGATCATGTTGCCGCAGGCCTTATAAATATCGATGCCCGCTCCGATGGCTGCCGCCACAGGCTCCTCGATAATGGTCACCTCTCTGGCGCCGGCCTCATAGGTAGCGTCCTCCACAGCCTTCTTCTCCACCTCAGTGGCGCCGCTGGGGATGCAGACGCTGATGCGGGGCTTGCGCAGGGTACGGGTGCCGGTGGCCTTCTTAATAAAATATTTGAGCATCTTCTCCGTCACCGTGTAATCGGAAATGACGCCCTGACGCAGAGGGCGGACCGCCACAATATTGCCCGGCGTTCTGCCAATCATCAGACGGGCCTCCTCGCCGATGGCCTTGATATCTCCGGTATCACGATCCAGGGCCACTACGGAGGGCTCTTTCAAAACAACGCCCTTTCCTTTTATATAAACCAGTATGCTGGCGGTACCCAGATCAATTCCGATATCATACGACAACATCATATCATTTTTCCTCCTGTAAATATTATTTCCGCTATTAAAAGCCTCAGGAAAGGCATACTTTCCCTGTTATTCTCGTCCAGTTCCTTTATTATATACAATCCCGTGGGATTTTTAAAGTTCTTTTTTTTAAATAATAGGATTTTAAGGATTTATAAAGGATTTTCATCTTTTTTTTATGCTGTCCTCACAATCTGGACACATTTCTCCTCTAAACTATAACCATACCACAGAAATGGTATAAAGCTTTTTCATACTCACGCCCGGTGGGCGACCATCGGGCAACCCCCTCCAAAAAATACCTCTTATTGAAAGCATTGCCGTGTTCCCCTCACGGCAATGTTTTCGTCTGGAAATATCTCCAAAGCAATCCGCCGCCTCCGGCATCCGGACAGACAGTTTGAAACGAAGCTTGATGTATCCATATTTTACGCACGGCGCGTCCTTTTTATGTCCCTTTTATGTAACAGGATTTTAAGTATTTAGTAAGGATTTTCATTCTTTTTTTATGTCGCCCTCACAATCTGGACACATTTCTCTTCTATACTATAACCATACCACAGAAATGGTATAAAGCTTTTTCATACTCACGCCCGATGGGCGACCATCGGGCAACCCCCTCCAAAAAAATACCTCTTATTGAAAACATTGCCGTGTTCCCCTCACGGCAATGTTTTCGTATACAGAACGCATCAAACAGTCATACGGAAGCAGACAGATATGTGGGGAAGTCCGTCAGGACTTCCCCCTTGTCTCGTTCCATTTCTTTCTCGCCTCGTCAAAAAATTCTTCCATCCTGCCCATAGTAGCGCTGGGATGGCGTCTGCGCAGCCGTCCTCTGGCAATACGCAGCTCGGCAAGCCTCTCCTCGTTCTGCTGACGAAGCTGCGCCAGGCGGGCCGCCAGCTCTTCCCGATTCTGATCCATGCGCTGCGCCCACTCTTCCCGGCTCTGGTCGATGCGCTGCGCCAGCTCCTCCCGGCTCTGGTCGATACGCTGCGCCAGCTCCTCCCGCTGCCGCTCCAGGCGCTCTGCCAGCTCCTTTTGCAGCCGGTCCATGTCTGCCCGCAGCTTTTCTGCCGCCACCAGCAGACGGCGCATATCCAGGGCCTCCTTGACGCTGACGGCCACATCGCAGACGAAATAGACCGTAAAAGCCGCCACTGCCGCAATCACCTGCCAGTCCGGCCGTCCCAGCACCAGCCGCTCCACCGGCGCATGAAGAACGCGGACCAGAAGGACTGTCAGCACGCCCCAAAACAAAGAGGAGGAAAGGCAGATATACCCCCCAAACTGTATTTTGTGATGGCTGTAGTCCCAGTAACGCACCTTAAACAAACGTTCCATAGCCCAGCCGGTCACCAGCTCCAAAAGAGTGGCTCCCACCATACCTGCCAGATAAGTGAGCGCCAGACTGTCCCGAAACGGCTGCGTTACCAGAAGCATCATCACCGCTCCGCTGCCATAGATGGGGATCACGGGCCCGTGCAGGAACCCCCGGTTCACAAACTTTCTCTTACAGACCGATACATAGGAGGTCTCCCAGATCCATCCCAGCACGCAGTAAATATAGAAAAAAGCCATCCACTGATACACTTTGTACATGCCAAATTCTCCCCGCTTTATCCGTTTCCATTTTGGAAAGCGACCGATACAGTAACTGCAAAGAATATCAAAAGTTTACTATCTTTCCATACTTCTGTCAACCGCCCGGCCCGGGATGAAGGTTTGCCCCATAAATTTGTCCGGGCCGCATTAAAGCCAGCTGCCCGGACAATGATTATACGCCTATTTTGTTATCAAACCTCAAAAATCAGATCTCCATAGGAAGGCATAGGCCAGTATTCCTTATCCACCAGCATCTCCAGCTTGTCAACGGGAGCACGCAGAGCAGCCATAGCCGGCACCACCTCATCCTTATAGAAGTGGGCCATCCCTTCAGCGCCGGAGATTGCGATTCCCTCCGCCTGACGCTGCTGCAAAGCGGACAAAGCTACCTTGGTCTCAGAGAGCAGGGCGCTGACTTCCAGGAGAAGCTCCTTCTGCACGCTTACATCCGCCTCAGGGCAGGCTTCCGTCACAGCAGTCATAGAGGAGGCAAGCTCCGTAGTATAGGAAATCACTGCGGGAATGATCTGCTTGCCAGCCATATCGATCATGGTCAGAGCCTCAATGTTGATGGCCTTGGAATAGGTCTCATAGAGCACCTCCGCTCTGGACTGCAGCTCTGCTCTGGTGAAAATACCGAATTTCTCATAAAGAGCCACCGCCTTGTCGGTGGTCAGAGCAGGAATCGCATCCACCATCGTGCGGATATTGGGCAGCCCTCTTCTCTCGGCCTCGGCGACCCACTCGTCCGAATAGCCGTTGCCGTTGAAGATAATCCGCTGATGCTCCGTCAGATATTTCTTGATCAGATCATGGACAGCCCCGTCAAAATCATCGGCCGCCTCCAGAATATCCGCCGCCTCGCAAAATGCCTCCGCAACGATGGCATTGAGGGTGGTATTGGGGCTGGCGATGGAATCGGAAGAACCCACCATACGGAATTCAAACTTATTGCCGGTAAAGGCAAAGGGCGAGGTGCGATTGCGGTCCGTGGCATCCTTGGCCAGCACAGGCAGGGAATGAACGCCGGTGTTAAGCTTGCCTCCCTTTATGGAAGAGGTGGCCTCGCCCGTTTCCACCAGCTGCTTTACCACATCCTCCAGCTGAGCGCCAAGGAAAATGGAGATGATTGCCGGCGGCGCCTCATTGGCCCCCAGACGATGATCGTTGCCCACATCGGCAGCCGATTCTCTGAGCAGGTCCGCATGAATGTCCACAGCCTTGATAATGCAGGCCAGCACCAGCAAAAACTGAATATTCTCGTGAGGCGTCTTGCCGGGGTCCAGCATATTGACGCCGTCGTCGCTGATCAGCGACCAGTTATTGTGTTTGCCGGAGCCGTTGACCCCCGCAAAAGGCTTCTCATTCAGCAGGCAGTGCATGCCATGACGGCCCGCCACCTTTTTCATGGTCTCCATAATCAGCTGATTGTGGTCGGTGGCGATATTAGCCTCCTCATAGATGGGAGCCAGCTCATGCTGCGCGGGCGCCACTTCATTGTGCTGCGTCTTGGCCGGAATGCCCAGCTTCCACAGCTCCACATTCAGGTCCTTCATGAACGCGCCGATCCGCTCGCGGATGGTGCCAAAGTAGTGATCCTCCAGCTCCTGGCCCTTGGGCGCCGGCGCGCCGAAAAGGGTCCGTCCCGCATAGATCAGATCCTTTCTCTGCAAATACTTCTCCCGGTCTACCAGGAAATATTCCTGCTCCGGTCCCACAGAAGGCGTCACTTTAGTGACCGCAGTGTTGCCAAACAGCTTCAGTATCCGTACCGCCTGATCGCTCAGAGCCTCCATGGAACGCAGCAGAGGCGTTTTCTTGTCCAGGGCCTCACCGGTATAGGAGCAGAAGGCCGTAGGAATACACAGAATCTTGCCGGTGGCATCCTCTTTCAAAAATGCAGGAGAGGTGCAGTCCCAGGCGGTATAGCCTCTCGCCTCAAAGGTAGCGCGCAGGCCGCCGGAGGGGAAGGAAGAGGCATCCGGCTCACCCTTAATGAGCTCCTTGCCGGAGAACTCCAGCAAAGTCTTTCCATTGATGGGAGCCGTCACAAAAGAGTCATGCTTTTCAGCCGTGATACCAGTCAAAGGCTGAAACCAATGGGTAAAATGGGTGGCCCCCTTCTCCACCGCCCAATCCTTCATAGCATTGGCTACCACATCGGCTGTGGCCTGAGACATTTCTGCTCCGCTCTCGATGGTTCGTCTGATCTCGGCATACACCTTTTTGGGCAGACGCTCCCGCATCACGGCGTCGCTAAAAACATTGGTGCCGAAAATTTCCGCCATATTGATTTTCTCACTCATAAGCTTTCCTCTCCTTGAAATATTGATTGAACAATTCTTTTACTGAAGCAAACCCTTGCATAAAAAGAAAGATGTCCCCGAAGGAACATCTTTGTTCTCAGCTGACATCATTCTCTGCTTATTCCTCTGCGCAGGAAATTTAACATGAATATAAAGTACCTCAGTTTTCCCGAAAAAGCAAGCACTTTTTTCGGGTGTCAGATCCTTTTGGCATGTACGACAAAACGCAGGGTTGTATCATTGGCGCAAGTGGACAAAGTGACGATGCTGTCATCCTTCGTCACGGTAATCCCCGCGTCATAGATAGAGTATGACATGACCCGGTCGATATATGCCTGGAAATTGTCATCGCTGCCAAAGCCGAAATAGTAAATATCTGCATCGAGCTGCGCCTCGTAAGCAGAAAAGACCTGATAGACCCGCAGGCCTTCCGGTGTGGTAATGTAAATATAGCGGTTGGCGTCCCAGAAATCTCTCCTGGAATAACGGTTCAGACGGCTGAACATGGTGCCGCTCTTCAGATTATGGCCATGGATAATCGGATTCTTGTCGTCAAGACCGTCCTCAATGGCTGCGTCCAAAAAGATGGCTCCCCCGGAATTCTCCGTCCCGGAATAAGTGTGCGTCAGATAATACTCGTTATCGCTGCCCTGAACAATCGGGTAATTGATATTGGTTCCCGGAATCTGTATCCAGCCAACCACATCGCTGTTGACGCTCTGAAGATAGGCAAAGTCAGGGACAGTCAGAGAAAACTTCGCCGGCTGGGTCGTGTCTGTCTCCCCCTCTGCACCGGCAGTCTCCGCCGCCTGGTTTTCGTTTTCACCGCCCTCATCCTCTTCGGTCTCCGGCACGGGGGCAGTCATCTCCACCTCATCCATATGAGACAGAATCTCCTCGTAATCCGCTTCGCCCTCATGATATTCCAGCAGGATCGAAGAAAGCTGCCACAGAGAAACCGCCAGCACCACTACAGCCACCAGCATAATCAGCTTCCAGACAAGGGACATCTGCTTTTTGGCGCCATTCTTCGATTTTTTCTCCGGTTTCACCGCATTTTCCTTTTTATCAGACATTTTGATCTCCTCTCCATTTTCGATCGGTCAGGCCCTCTCTGTCAGATCCACCAAAACCGGCCGGTTCAGAACCATTTCATCCTCCCGAACCAGACAGTCGTAGGCCAAAACCTTCACTCCGGCCTGCTGCGCCCGCAAAAGAGCCTGTCCAAACTCTGCATGGGTCTCCCAGTTTGGCCTGAACAGATCCATCCCCTCTGTCTGTATGACAAAGAGAACAGCCGCCCCGTTTCCGGCCCGACGGCATGAAGCCAGCTCCTCCAGATGCTTTACCCCACGGGCAGTAGGCGCATCTGGAAAACGGGCGACTCCGTCCGCAAACAGCGTCACTCCTTTAACCTCCACAAACCAGGGACCTTCTTCCGTCCTGAGATACAGGTCGAAGCGGGAATTTCCATAGGTTTTTTCCCGTTTAACTTCCAGTATCTTTCCAAACAGTCCGTCCGCCCCGGCCTGAGCCCATTCAAAGGCTGCCAGATTAGGAGCCTGGGAATCCATATTTACCAGTCTGTCTCCTTTATACACTCCAATGACCGAGGCCGCCGTCTTGCGAAGCGGATTATCGCTTCTCTCCAGCACCAGCCTGGCCCCCGCCGCCAAAAGCTCCCGGCAGCGCCCTGTATTCTTTACATGGGCCGTCACTTCTTTCCCATCCATCATCACCTTTGCAATGAAACGATTGGGACGGGAGAGAAAAATACCGCCGGCAATTTTATCGTATCTCATATTTTCTCCTTTTTCCCGATTATAGACCAAAATTTTCATTCTGTAAATGCCCTTCTCCTGCGGCCGTCATAGGATAATACAGGAGCTTCGATCTCATCGATCCCATAAGCGCCGCAAAATAAACAAAAAGGGGAGCCAAATGACAGATGAAATTTACCCTCTAAATAGAATCAGACCGGGAGAAAGCGCCGTCATCGTCAGCCTGACCGGCGGCGACGGCATCCGCCGCCGTCTTCTGGATCTGGGTTTTTCCAATGGCACAAAGGTTTTCTGCGTCCTGAGCCAGCGCCGAAATGAGGGCGCCGCCTATCTGGTGCGGGGCACAGTCATTGCCCTGCGCAAGGAGGACGCCGCCGGGATTCTGGTGCGCTGATTTGGGGATGGACAGACGCGCGCACAGACGCGCCAACGAAAAAAGCTCTGCCGGCCTGCAAAAACCGCAGATCAGCAGAGCTTTATAATTTAGTTTATTGCAGCCCTATTCCAGCCGTGCCCGAATCAGCACCAGATACTTGGCCTTTTTTTGCGAATAATCGGTAACCAAAATCCAGCCCGTAGAGCTGTCGGTAAAGTGAAAACGGTGCTCCCGTACATAGGAAATCATGGGCGCCAGCTGCTTCGGATAAATACAGAAAAGATCGTCCACCGCCACGAAAGTACGGATACTCAGACCTCCCGGTACCGTCTTGACCGGAGGCTGCACGGAAAGGCCCAGCATATCCCGATATCTTGCAATACATCCCATACCGACCCGTACGTCATATTTTTCCGTTCGGGAGAAATCCATCAGCTGCTCTCTTGGTATACTCAAGGTCAAATATGTATAGGGCATGGCATCGACCCACTGTTTGGCCAGCCCCTCCGGCACGTCCTCTATGTTTTCCCCCAAAAGATACAGGGCCGAAAAATCGTCCTCCCAGTTGACCAGCTCCACAGCGCCCTGATTGGCAATCGTCATCTCCATATAGTGATGTATTTCCCGGATGTGCTGCCGGTCATGCTGCAGCATTTCGATTTGACGGGAAAGCTCCTGCTCCTTTTCTTCCAGCCAGACCAGCTGGCTCTTAGCCGAGCGGCCGTTTATGATATCATGCACTCCGCCAATGGACAAGTCCATGCTCCGGTAACGGCGCACAGACAGAGCCCGGACTGCATCCAGCTCGTCATAGTAATAATAACCGTTTTCCGGGTTCTGTTCAGGAGACAGCAGTCCCAGGTTTTTGTAATGCCGGATCGTCTCCTGTGTAATCCCCAGCTTTCCGGCCAGTGCATGAATCGTATATTTCACCTTTCTCACTCCCCGATGACAAAATCACCCTTTATCGCTGGCATATGCCGCGGCGTTTATACCCGCGATTTTGCCAAACACACAGTCTGTCGGCACGGGATTGGCTCCATAAAGTCCGTCCCCGGCGCATTCTCCTGCGGCATACAGTCCTTCTATCACATTGCCCTGCTCATCCAGGGCTCTGGTCTCTTCGTCAATCCAGATTCCTCCAAAGGTTCCCTGCATGGCCGGAGTCAGCTCTACAGCATAGTAAGGCCCCTCTGACAAATCCGTCTGAAACAGCGTACGGCCAAACTCATCCTCGCCTGCCGCCGCACTCTCGGCAAAGCTCGCAAGAGTATTCTGAAGTCCCTCCGCGTCAATACCCAATGTCTCAGCCAGTTCCTGGACCGACTCATAAGCGTCCGTGCTGACATCCGGAGCCTCCAAAAGTCCCCGGCTCTCCTCATTATAAATCAAATATACGGTTTTGTCTTCAAGAGCCATAATATTGGGACTGAAATAATAATTAGCGTGCTCATTGCCGATTCTCTCTCCGTCCAGATTTACAACGATGCCCGGATTAGAATAGGTTCCTATCATCGTATAGGAGGATGTATCCTCATTATAATAGAGAAAAGGATTGCACTTCATCACATCCATATAAGCCAGAGCGGCCCCAATATCCTCCGTCATTTTGTGCCCGTCGCCCGTATTTCCCGTACTGCTTATAAATCCCAGGCCGGCATATTGCGGATTGTACTCCGCCACCATCTCGTTATTGGAAGAAAAGCCTCCCGTAGCCATAATTACGCTGTCTGCCTGAATCTTATACTGTCCGTCCTCCGTGCTGACAACAGCTCCGATTACGCTGCCCTGCTCGTCCGTCAATAGTTCCGTTCCTCTGGTGTTAAGCCTTATATCCACTCCCAGCTCTTCCAGCTGCTCTTTGCAGGCGGCGGTCACCATGCTGCCCAGGCTGTGATTCTTGGGTACAATGGTAAAGTCGCCGCTCACTCCTTCGAACTCCACTCCATTATCCATGAGCCAGTCTGCCGCTTCTCCGGTACCCTCCGCCAGAATCCTCAGCATATTTTCATCCCCGTCTGGATAGGTAGCCAGATAGTTTTCCAGCTGGTCCTGCGCCGTTGCCGTGATCCCGTTTTCCGTCTGATAAGCGGAAGCCGAACAGCCAAATACGCCCCTGGCCATGACTGTATTTCCTCCCAAAAGGCCCTGCTTCTCTACCAGAATAACGTCAGCCCCTTCGGAAGCGGCAAAAATGGCTGAAACCATTCCCGCTCCGCCGCCGCCGATAACCAGTACGTCCGTCTCTGTATCTCCCTGAGAGGGTTCTTCTGCCTGCGTTGTCTCTGTTTCTGCCTCCGACTGCAGCTCCGTTACCGGATCAGCCTCCGAAACCTGCTGCTGCGTCTGCCCTGCCGTTTCTGCCTGGCCCTCGTTTGCAGAGCACCCGGCAAATAACACCAGCAGACTCAGAATCAATAAAATGCAGCCGATTCTTTTGCCGACTCTCTTTCCTTTTTTTCTCCCCGCGTTCGTTTCCTGTACGCCTTTTTTCTGCATACACAAACCTCCTGAATTCATTCATTGTTATTTTCCACACAATCTCGCTGTGCTCTGTCAAGAAGTATAAAGTCTGCTGTAACCACAGAGTCAAGGCTTTTTGTGATTTTTTCGGCAAAAAAACATCCCCGCAGACCGCCGGAGAGCTTACTGCTCCCACGGTATCCGCGGGGATGTTCTTATTCGTTTCCTCCGGCCCCATCTAAGGGCCGTCAGAATTTCTTATTACTGATATTACTGATTTTCCTGAACTGCTGCGGCAGCAGAATTTCCTGCATTGTAGCCGCTGGTAACAGCCCAGCCGAACAGGCTGCCGCCCAGATAGATGTCGCCTTCCAGGCCGCCTACAACCTCGCCGGCAGCATACAGACCCTCAATGGGCTCCTGTGCCGTGTTGAGCACCTGCATCTGATCATTGATGTGCAGGCCGCCCAGGGTTGCATAATACCGCAGCCACATCTGAACTGCATAGTAAGGGCCGTCATCGGAAAGCTTCAGAGTCAGGGTTCTGCCAAACTCATCGGTTCCCTCGTCCACAGCTGCATTATATGCCTCAGCAGCAGCCGTCAGAGAGCCCTCGGGCAGATTCAGCGTAGCAGCCAGGTCATCCAGGGTCTCGCCCTGTACCATCACAGGGTTGGAAGAACCGTTGTTGGCCAGCCAGGTCTCTACATCCTCAGCCGTGTAAATGTTGCTGTTCTCCATGCCGGCGTTGAAGGCATCGAAGGAAGCCTGATCCATGATCAGGTAATTCGCCGCATTGGGCTTCATAGCCTGAATCAGATCGTATGCGTTGCCCTGCTCATTGGCAAAGCGCTCGCCGTTCTCATTTACCAGGAATGCACCGCTGGTGCTGTAGGCTCCGCCCACGCCAGGGTTGCAGTACTGGCCCAGTCCGCTGGGCAGCACGATGCTGTTGGGCTGCACGTTAACAAACTCCATGTTGATCAGATCTGCATCCAGCTCCTCTACCATGGCCAGTGCATCACCGGTAGCGCCTGCAGCGCCTGCATAAACATACTGCTGATACTCCTCGGGAACCAGCTCGTCATTGGCGCCAAAGCCGCCGGTAGCCAGGATTACAGCCTTTGCGTTGATTGTATAGATGGTGTCGTCGCTCTCAGCTACCACACCTACCACCTTGCCGTCCTCTACGATCAGCTCGGTAGCGGGGGTATCCAGGTAAACCTCACCGCCGGCTTCCTCAACGCCGCTCATAAGGGTATTTACCACAGCAGCGCCGCGGCCGGTAGCAGACAGGGTACGGCTGGTGGCCGGACGTCCATACTCTACGTTGCCGCCCTCGGGATCTACCAGCCAGTCAAAGGCCTCGCCCACAGAGTTGACAAAGATGTCCACGGTACCCTCGTCGTTGTAATTATGTCCATTCTCCAGAAGGTCTGCCTTCAGCTGCTCAGGCGTATCCTCCACGCCGTCCTCTTCCAGCACCTGGCTGCCGGTAGCAATGGTTCCGCCTCCAGCCATAGCAGTAGCTCCGCCGGCAATAGCCATCTTCTCTACCAGTACTACGCTTGCGCCGTTCTGCAGAGCAGACAGGGAAGCAGTCAGGCCAGCGCCGCCGGCGCCCACCACTGCGATATCGGTATCAATGGTAACCTCTTCCTTCTCGGCAGGCTCCTCCGTCGTCGTCTGGGAGAACTTCTCCACATCCAGACCAGCGTTAGTGATAGCAGCCTCCAGTGCCTCACGGAAACCGTTAGAAGTCATCGTAGCTCCGGAAACAGAGTCAACATTGATGGTCTGCCCCGCCAGAGCCTCCTCCACCAGTGTCGGCAAAGCTGCAGCGCCAATGCCTTCCGTCTCTGTGTGTTCCGTCACCTGAATGTCGGTGATCGTCTCTCCATCCACCGTGATTTCTACGGTGATATCGCCATGATATCCCGTACCGGTACCGGTAAATGTTCCGCCCGCGGCCTCTGTTGCAGCTGCTGTCGTCTCAGCAGTCGTCTCTGCGGCAGTGGTCTCGGTTGATCCGGTACTGCACGCCGACAGCATCAAGGACGCCGCCAGTACAAAGGGCAGTACTTTTCTCATGAGTTTCATAAGTTTCTTCCTCCTTTTTAGATTATCTTTGTAGCGCATATATAGTAGCACTTTCCATATCCAAATTCAACAGCCCGGCAGTGCTTTTATAATTTTTTCACAATATCTTAATATGATCTTAATCATAAATATTTCCAAATATCCATAAACATTCTTTTCACTTTTTTATTCTTCCGGAGGCGCATCGCAGCGCGTATCCGCCTCATACATTCTCTCCATAAGCCCGTCGTCTCCCCGGACCATCGTAAGAAAGCTCCAGCCGCATTTTTCATAAAAATCGGTGTGATCCGTCACCAGATACAGTTTTTCGATTCCCATACCGGCCATATCCTCCCGCACACGCCTCAGAATATAGCGGGCCATCCCCTGTCCGCGCCAGTTTTCCTCTACGAAAAGAGCGCAGAGATTGGGATGAAGGTCTTTCCGGTCATGAAAATCGTTCTCGATGACCCCGGCTCCAGCCACAATCCTTTCCTCTCCATCCAGAATGACATACCACTGCGGCACGCCTGTACCATTTAGGATACACTGGTCGATGCTCTCCTCATATTCCGCCGGAGGAATTCCCCACTTGCCGGCAAACCAGCCGGCAGCCCTGTCACGCAGCCCCGCATTCTCCCGCAGCCGCTTAAATTCAAAACCCGTCAAATCCGCCATTTCAATTAATCCTCCAGTTCATGCCAAAGGGGCTCCATCTGGCTGTAGGTACAATACTCCTTAAATCTCAATCTTATCAGTTCCTGCTTGGTCTCCCCCAGATACGCCCCCAAATGCTCCTTTTTGTGGCTGTCGCTGCCGATTGTCAGAACCCTGCCGCCCAATTCATGATAAAGCCGCAGAATATCCCGGGACGGCGTCAGATCCGGGAGGCCATACCGGTGGCTGGAGGTATTGACCTCGATACCCTTGCCGTCTGCAATTACCGTTTTTAAAATCTCCGTAAGAACAGGCTTCAGCTTCTCAAAGGGATAAACGCCTGCCTCGTCATAGCGGGTAATCAGATCCAGATGGCCCAGCACGCTGTAATTGTGATACCGGCGAACCAGCTCCAGAATTTCTTCGTAATAACGGGTCACATACTCCTGCTGCGTACGTCCCCGCTGGAAATCCTGCGTCCACAATTCCTTATCCTCCACCTGATGGACCGACAGAATGATAAAATCAAAGGGATACCGCGCAAAAAGCTGTTCGTATTGGGGAATCGTGTGAACCTGCATTCCAAATTCCAGTCCCATGCGAATCTGCAGCTGTCCGCGGTACTTATCCTGCAAATCCTGAATCTGTGCCGTATACTTAGGATAATCCACATTGGCAATCGGCGTTACCGCCGGCTCTCCCGCCCCGCCGGACCGGTATTCCACTCCTCTGGGATCATCCCAGTCCCTCTTAACACCGTAATCCACATGATCGGTAAAACAGATCTCATCAAGTCCCATGGCAACAGCGTCCTGTACCACCGCCTCCATGGGGTATTCCGAATCGTCGCTGTAAACGGTGTGAACATGATAATCGGCAAGCATGGTTTTCTTTCCTCCTCATAATATAATCTCTTCATATATAGTCTCTAAAATGTATAGTCTCGTAATAAAGGTTTATCATCCAGGCGCTTCCATTAAAGGCTGCGGCCCGTCCGTCAGCTCAATGGGAAGCGGTTTTTCGGATAAGCTTCTCGTGCATAAAGACCATGAGAACCAGAATTACCAGCAGGTAAAAAGGCAGCAAAGACACCGATATCCGGCTGGCTATCAGACCAAACACCGGGGGCATCAGACAGGTTCCCACATAGGCGCTGGCCATCTGCACACCGATAAACGCCTGGGAACGCTCTGCTCCAAAATGTGCCGGCGTGGAATGTATAATGCAGGGGTAGATAGGCGCGCAGCCCAGCCCGATCAGAATAAAGCCCAAAAGCGCCGGCATATGTTTTCCCCAAATAAACAGGACAATCACGCCCACGCCGATGATAATCTGCCCCATCCGTATCATCCGTTCGTCATCCAGTCTCATGGTCAAAAAACCGCTTAAAAACCGGCCGATGGTAATCCCCATAAAAAACATGCTGGCAAAGCCGGCCGCCTGTTCCGCACTCAGTCTCGTATAGAGATTCAGGTAGCTGCCGGCCCACAGCCCCACAGTCTGCTCCAGGGCGCAGTAGCAAAAAAAGCAGATCATGACCTCTCTGGCTCCGGAAATACCAAAGATCTCCCGCAGCGAAAGCGGCCTTCCCGCCTCCTGCGCCGTCCCTTTTTCTTCCGCAGAAGCTTGACGGTTCTTCCATAGGGGAAGGCTGAAAAACAGAATCGCCGTCAGTATGATCTGCATTGCTCCCACCAGACGGTATCCGCCATTCCAGCCGCCCTCCCCCGTCAGAGCGTAACTCATAATATAGGGCCCCAGAGTGGCACCCACTCCCCACATACAATGCAGCCAGCTCATATGCCAGCTCTTATAATGGAGCGCCACATAATTATTCAGCGCCGCGTCCACGCTTCCCGCCCCCAAGCCGTAAGGTACGGCCCAAAGGCACAGCTGCCAGAATTCACTTGATATGGAAAAGCCAAACAGGGCCGCCGCCGTCATGGCCACGCTGAATACCGTAACCCGTCCCGGTCCCAGACTTCTGGTCAGACGGTCACTTTGCAGACTGGAAAAGATCGTCCCCAACGCAATAATCATGGAAATGATGCCGGCGCAGGAGACCGGAACCTGAAACTGGGGATATATGGACGGCCAGGCCGCTCCCAGCAGCCCATCCGGCAGCCCCAGGCTGATAAAAGCCAGATAAATAATCGGCAAAAGAAGCTGTGTCATCTTGTGTTCCTCCCGGATTTCTGTTAAGATACCCCTATCCGCCCCTTTGCGGATATCGATATGAGTATACCAGCAAACCAAATATTTTGTTAGGAGAAAACTCCCCTGTTTTTATGATAATACCGTCAAAATTCTTTCCGGCGCACTTACGTCCGGCATATTTATGTCCGGCATACTTATGTCCTGCTTATATATTTCCAGCGACTGCTTTTCGGGAGGTAAACCATGCTGTCTGACTGCAACTCCACCGTAGATCAATACAATCAGGAAAAGCTGCGCCACGGCACGGCCGCCTTTCCTCTGGCCTGCTACCACGACGACCTGAGCCGCGACAGCGTCCCCTGGCACTGGCACGAGGAGCTGGAGGCTGTTCTCGTAACTGCAGGGGAAACTCTGGTCACCATAGGGCAGCGCTCTTTTGTAATCCACGCGGGAGAAGGATTTTTTGTCAATTCCGGTGTGCTCCACAGCTGCCAGCCAGCCGGAAGCACGCCCTGTCTCTTTCACTCTCTGGTGTTTCACCCCAGGCTCATCGGCGGGAGCCTGGAGAGTATATTCTATCGGCACTACGTACTGCCCATTACAGAAAACAGGGGATTGGAGGGGCTGCATCTGCAGCCCTCCATCCCCTGGCATTCAGAAATTCTTTCCCGTATCGAACAGACCTGGCAGGCCTGCGTCCACGAGTTCCCTCACTATGAACTGACGGCACGCAGCCGCCTTTCTGAGCTTCTGTCTTTTTTGGTCGACCAGCTCTCGCAGGAACCGGTCCGTTCCAACCAAAAACACGCGCGCAATGCCGACCGCATCAAACAGATGCTCCAGTACATCCACGACCATTTCAGCGAGGAGCTGGTGACTGCGGATATAGCGGCCAGCGCCGCCGTCAGCGAAAGCGAATGTCTGCGCTGCTTCCGTACCGTTATGGACACAACGCCGATCCGTTATCTGCGGGAATACCGCATCGATCAGGCCGCCGGCCTTCTGTCCGGCAGCCATGACCCCATCTGCGATATTGCCGCCCGCTGCGGCTTTGCGGATGTAAGTTATTTTACCAAGACCTTCCGGGAGCTTAAAGGCTGCACCCCGGGGGCATACCGAGAGAAGTTCCATCCCCGCTGCCGCAGTTAGACGCAGTTAGAACTTTCTGCCCTTTCCTCCGCGCTGATCGGCAGCGCTTCGGGAAGAACTCTCGCGTTTCTCTTCCCGGCGCTCCCGCTCCTCGCTTTCCTCCTGTTCTCTTTCCCGTTCTCTGCGGCGTTCCTCTCGTTCCTCGCGTTCTCTCTCTTCTCTTTCCTCTCGCTCTCTTTCCTTTCGGATCCGCCGTCTCTCGGCAATTTCCCGACTTCTCTTATCTGCGTCCCGTCTCTCCCATTCCAGAAGCTCATCCTCCTGCAAAGCTGCAATGGTCCCCAGATCCTGCATGCCTTCGCCGTCTTCTCCCTTTTCATTTACCTTTATGGTAATCTCTGTTTTTGTACTCCGCAGATCGCGAATCTTGCCGCTTCCCTTCTTTTGATAGGTTCCGCCCTTCGGCGTTTTCTCATTGCTGCCGCCTGTATGGAGGCTGTCGACCACCACCAGGCCAACCACCATGGATATCAGCAGACGCACGATGGTTTTAAACGGCGAAAAGGCCCTCTCCAGAGTAGTCCGGTCGTCTACTGGAGGCTCTCCATCCCCGTCCGCTTCTCCTGCGGCCGGCAGCGTTTCTTCGCTCTCGGTCTCCCCTTCCTGCGTCACACTCTCGCTCTCCTGCTCCTTGGCCGTCTCTGTTTCCTGGGCAGACTCCTGCGTCCCCTGCTCTTCGTCTGTCTCTGCTGCGGCGCTGCTCTCCGCTTCGGCTCCGGTCTCTGTCTCCGGCTCCGCCGCATCTGACACAGCTCCGCTCTCCGATTCGCCCTGGGAAGGCTCCTCTCCCGCTGCAATCCCCATCTGCTGCGCCGTCTCCAGAAACTCTCCACAGGCTCCGTAGCTGTCATCCTCATACATAAAGGCGATAATGCGGTCCAGCATTTCATCCAGCACATCATCCGGATATGTATCCACCGCAGTTCCCGCCGTATAGAGAAATATCTCGCTGTTATCCATGTCGATCAAAAACAGGAGGCCCGACTGGTCGTCCGTCTCATACCCAAAGGCATTAATCTCATAAAAGGCCCTGGCGTACTCTTCGGCCGACATCCCTCTGGCATCATCCTCTGTTACAATAACCAAATCCAGAGACAGCTCCGGCGCAAGGGTCTGAATCTGCTGCTGCAGCTGCTCCTCTTCCTCCTCGCTTAACAGATCGGCATTATCAAAAACCTTATCGTCCAGATTATCATAACCGCACAGAAGCAAAAGGGCCCACAGCGCCACCGCCGCCATCATCCATTTAATGGTTCTCTTCATCATAACCGACCTCCCAGCAAAATACTGATCAGACTCAGCGCGCAGAAACAGGCACCCGCTGCCAGTCCCCACCAGGCAAATGCCTTCTTTTTGCACAGAGGAAGCTCACCGGTAAAAAGGCCGGTCTGTCCGTTCATCATAAAGCTGTAATTCTTTCCCTTGTAGGTGTAATGCAGAGCCCAGACAGGGAGCATTACATACTCCGTTTTCGTTGCGCGTATCTTCGCTCTCTGGTCCGTAAGAGTAAGCGTATCATATCCCTTATCGTGCTCCTCCATGGCCTTTCTGCCCAGCTCCACCGCCGCCGTGATCGCCCGGTCCTTGGCATTCTCTGAGAAAGTATCGCTGCCCTTGCCATACTTCTCCGCCAGATAGCCGGAAAGGAAGCTCATGTCAAAATCTCTCAGCTTGCTGTAGTCGAACGGCTCCAGCCTGCCCATCAGTTCATCATCCATCTTTTCGGAAGCGTCCGCCGGAATTCTCTCGTATGCAGAATCCATATTGCAGTAAAGACGATAGTGCTCCGTGTAGATATATTCCACATCGTCATGGCTTCTTTTGTAGCTGCGGGTAGCTTTGGCCTTCAAGGCCATGTTCACCTCATAGCTGTACAGCCAGTAGGGCACGTAGACTCCCGTCATCCGGTCCACCACGGTTCTGCCCAGGAATCCCTTGGGCACCAGCTTATTCTTACCTGCCCAGGACAAGAAGCATTCCTTCGCCTCCTCCTTTGAAATCTGGAAAGGAATCACAGCCGATGGCCTGCGCGCTCCCTCCATACGATCCGCAATCAGACCGGGACTGCCGCAGAATGCACATACCGTCGCCGCCGTATTTTCATCGGTCACAAGCTCCGCCCCGCATGTCGGGCAGCGATATCCGGGCATCTCCTCCACCGTCTCCGGCTGAGATTCATCCACAAAGGTCGATTCGCCAAGAGGGGTATCTTCCTCCAGATCGATCTCCGGCTCTGCATCGTCCTGTCCGCCGTTCTCCTGCTCACCCTCCTGCTCACCCTCCTGCTTGTCCTCCTGGCCGGACTGCCCCGTCAATATATGCACAACAAGGAAAATGCCGTAACCATGCGGCTTTCAGCACATTAAAGACAATTAAACAACCCCTATAATTACACCTAAAACGCCGTAGCAAGGTTGGACAAGCTAGTGATAGTATAAAAATAGTACAAAGTAAAGATGCCATGTATACCTAAATCATGTATGATAAGAAAGATGATATGAAGGAGGAAGCACAGACATGGCAAAAGGTACGAAATAT
>CALWLM010000089.1 GCA_944381515.1 uncultured Lachnospiraceae bacterium
AGAAGGGAACCATTGACGAAGACGAAGAAACCTGGATTCAAAATGTGTTCCGTTTTGACGATATCACTGTGTCAGACGCCATGACCCATGTCTCCGACGTGGTCGCTCTGGATGTGGATATGGATGAGCAGGAAATCATCAAAACCATTGAAGAAAGCGGCCTTTCCCGCTATCCGGTCTATGACGAAGATATCAACGATATTCTTGGCATCCTCTATTCCAGGGATTTTCTGCTGAACCTCAATCGGCCTAACCCGATTCCTTTCCGCGATCTGATTCGCTCGGCCTACTTTGTGCCTGAATCCATCCATGCAGACGTTCTGTTCCAGGATATGCAGCAGAAAAAAATCCACATCGCTGTGGTTGTCGATGAATATGGTTCTACCGCCGGCATCATCACAGTAGAGGATTTGTTAGAAGAAATTGTGGGCAACATTTATGACGAGTTTGATCCCGCCGAGCCCCCGGAAATCGTGCAGATGGAGGAAAACCTCTGGCGTGTGGAAGGCGGCACTCCCCTGGAGGATCTGGAGGAAGCTATGGATATTGAGCTACCGGAAGACACAAATGCAGATACGGTCAACGGTCTGATTCTCAACTGCCTGCGCTCCATTCCCGATGATGGTTCTTCCTTTGACGTAACCACCAACGGACTGGAAATCCATGTAGAAAATGTAGAAGATAAGATGGTTACTTATGCGCTTATCCGAAAACTTCCGGAAGAAGAGCCTGATGAAGATGAAGAAAATGAAAAGGAGCACGGAAGAGATCGGGACAAAGGCAGAAACAGGGATCGGGACAAAGACAGAGACAAAGATAGGGATAAGGATAGGGATAAGGATAGAGACAGGGATAAAGACGAACATTAAGCGCAGGGTAAAAACGGATTAAATCCTTCAGACAATATAGTTTTATATGTCTGTATCAAAAACTTTGGTGCGGCTCTCTAGTACACAGAAAAATACTGGGGTGTTCGCACCAAAGACTTTTATAAAATATGCTGTTTATCCGCAATTTAGATTGCGTTCTAGTTACAAATATGGATTACCTCTGTCAGAAGTATATCAAAAGCCACACATATTGATGGCGATATTATTTTACTTTTCGTCTTTTTTGCAGTCGTCCTCTTCATAGGGGATGTGGATAGAAATTATGTCTGGTGTGGTTGCCTGGATGCCATTGCCGGTCGTCCTCTTCATAGGGGATGTGGATAGAAATTATTATGCGGATTCTGGCGAATCAGTAATGTCTCGTCGTCCTCTTCATAGGGGATGTGGATAGAAATGTTGCTTTCCAGCCTGCGGATGCCCTCTGGTTCAGGTCGTCCCCTTCACAGGAGACATGGATAAAAATTATAAATTCTGTGCAAAAACAATATTAACCAATGAAAAAATACTGCCCTTATTGCGGGAATAAAACCCAAAAAAGACTTCATACGATGGAGAAATTTTATGAGTGTATGCACATTTATTGCTTCGGATTTTCCCTTGACGGAAGTCGCACCCGTTCAGGACTATCCTCTTGAAATAAACATCGATGAAGGTGCAATATATGACGGTGACGCAGATGATAACTTTTTTCTGCATTTCTTTGGAGAGATTCAGAACTATACCGACAAGAAAAATGGAGTCTATCTGGAATGGCGTTATACAGAGGGCAGAGCAAAACAAATTATTAAATATATAAAAAAAGCTTTGCGGAATACGACTTCCATAGAACTCTGGCATGTGTGGTTAATAGACTACTATGAGCTTGAGGACAGACCTGTAATTCATAGGCAAACAATTTCCATTGATGAACTTACCGCAAAACATATAAAAGAAATTGATGACGCAGAGATTTGGAATACTCCCGACAAAATGTATCCAAATAGACCGTCGTTCTATTGTCTGGAAATAAAACGATAATAGCATTTTCCTATTTGTCGAGTAGTACATAGGACGGGCAAGCCGGACAGTTTGCTCGTCCTTTCCTTATTGCTTCTGCATCTGCCGCTTGACGCGGCCTGCTCTGGTTGGTCGACTTTTAGCACAATACCAGCGCCCTTCTGGATATTGTATAATTCAGCAATTTAGCCCTATACCCATCCGGGCTGAAGCTATTTTCAGCTCAGGCAGACTTGCAGCCCTTTTTTATCTATCCGCCCGCGCCAAGATTTTGTTTCATCTGTCCTCTCTCTGCCTTTTCTCTTCGATCATTCTGTATAGGCGGGCTAACGCATCCTTTATGCCTCCCACCTCATCGATCAAGCCTTCTTTTACGGCCTCTTCCCCGATCAGAATCGTTCCCAGATCCTTTGTAAGTTCCGCCGTATTAATCATCATCTCTTCCAGCCTTTCCTGCGAGACGCGGCTGTGAGAAGCAATAAACCCGGTGATCCGGTCCTGCGTTCGCTTAAAATAATCATAGGTCTGCGGCGCGCCAATGACCATACCATTCATACGCACCGGATGTACAATCATAGCTCCACTGGGCACAATAAAAGAATAATCCGCCGAGACTGCCAAAGGGCCTCCGATGGAATGGCTGCCGCCCAAAACCAGCGATACCGTGGGAATACTTAAAGAAGCAATCATCTCTGCTATAGCCAGTCCGGCATCCACATCTCCGCCGGAAGTATTGAGAAGCACAAGAAGCCCGTCTACCTTCTGGTCATCTTCAATCTGTGCCAGCTGCGGCAGCACATGATCGTACTTCGTTGTCTTGCTGCCGGAGGGAAGATTCTCATGCCCCTCAATCTCGCCTACGATGCTGAGCAAATGAATCTTATATTCGCGTTCATTATTGTCAAGCATGGTCTGCCCATACTCGCTGATCTTTTCATCCTGAAGCTTTTCATTTTCCCTGCGGGTATTTTCCTGATTCTCTCCGCCACTATTCAGCCTCTCATTCCTCATTAATGAATTCCTTCCTTTTTCTTCCTTGCTGTTTCGGCCTCCGGCCTTCATACTCATACATCCTTGCCCGTCCGATGTCCGACCGGCCGGGCTCATAAATGCGCCCGCCGGCGGCCGCCGTCCGGGGCTTTCACAGTATAATGGGGATTGCTGTAACAAGAAAGAGCAATCCCCTTATCAAAAAGGCTGCTTCGGGCCCGTGCAGCAGCCTCTTACGTTTTCTATTGTGGCGAAATTCAGGAAGAAAATACTGGAATCTTATTCCAGATTCTCATAACTGCCGCTGCCCTGCACAATTCCCTGCTCCTTCAGGTAATGATGCAGCTCGTTGAGTACCCGCTTTTTATCGAGGCTCCAGCGGGGAGCAATCAGGAGCTTTTCCGGACCGTCCCCGGTGATGCGATGAATTACCACATTTCGCGGCAGCGCCTGCAGACACCGGCCGACAGCGGCAAAATATTCCTCTTTCGTCATTACCGGGCAGTCGCCGCGCCGATACCAGTCAGCCAGCTCGGTCCCGGCAAGTACATGGAGCAGCTGCAATTTGACCCCATCCACACCAAGCCGCCCCAGGTAACGGGCTGTCTCCTCCATCATCTCTATACTTTCTCCCGGCAAACCCAGAATCATATGAACAATGACCGCATGCCCCGCCGCTTTCAGCTGCCTGACTGCCTCTTCAAAGCAGGAAAGCTCGTATCCGCGGCGAATACGCCTCGCTGTCTCCTCATGAATTGTCTGCAATCCCAGCTCCACCCAGACAGGCTTTATCTGTCCCAAACGCCCCAGCAGGGACATCACATCGTTTCCCAGACAGTCCGGCCGTGTAGCGATGGATAAGACCTCCACCTCCTCGTCCTCCATGGCCTCTCCAAAGATCCGAGACAAATAATCCACCGGTCCATAGGTATTGGTATAGGCCTGAAAATAAGCGATATAACCGCATTGGGCCTGCCGTCCTGGCTCCCCATTCGCTGGGATTTTCCTGCCGGCAGCAATCTTTTGTTCCTGGATTGCCTTGGCCTGGGCCAGCTGTTCTCTGACAGATAGACCTCCGTCCGCGGCAAACTCTCCGGAACCCCCGGCGCTGCAAAAAATACAGCCTCCGACCCCTACCGTCCCATCCCGGTTGGGACAGGACATGCCGCCGTTTAAGGACAGCTTATATAATTTTCTCCCGAAATGCTGCTTCAAATACAGCCCCAGGGAATAGTAAGGGCGGCCATCGGGATAAAGCTCCCGGCAGCCGCCCATCCGATCATAGATGCTTCTGGTAAAATCCATGGACGCTCACTCCCTGCTGGAATACCACAAAGGCATGCGGGTCCAGCTCTTTTAAAATTTGCTTGAGGTGTCCGGCCTCGTATTTTGACAGAATCACAAAAAGAATAGTCTTCTCGCTTTCCGCATAGGCTCCCACGCCGTGCCAGCTGGTAACGCCCCGGCTCAGCTGCTGCATCACCGCATGGCTGATAGCCGAGCCGTCCGTCTGCGTAATAATCATCGCCTGCATGTTGATATTCTGTGCATGAACCCGGTCTACTACCACACCGTAAAAGGTGGCAAAAATAATCGAATAAATGGCCACCGAGACATCAAACAGCACCAGACAGAGACCGTAGACCACAAAATTTACCATCATGCCCAAACGTCCCACGCTGATATCCGGCTTCTTGCGCATCAGATAAAGGCCGATAATATCCACACCGCCAGACGAGCCGCCGGAATAGAGAATCAGGCCCACGCCCAGTCCCGTCAAAATACCGCCGATGATAGCAGAGCCCAGCACATCCCCTTCCAGCATGGATACCGGCTGCTGGATCAGCGACAGGAAGAAGGAAATAGCTACCACGCAGGTCAGCGTCTTGACGAAAAAATGATGGCTCATATGGCGAAATGCCAGCCAAAGGACCGGAATATTCAGCACAAAGTTCAAAATACCGGCAATGTCATAATCGCCGAAGGTCAGCCCGGCATAGCGGGCCAGCAGGGTACGGATTACCTGACTGATTCCAACGAAGCCGCCGCTGTAAATACCGGAGGGGGCCGTGAACAGACCGACACCGCAGGCATAGATCAGGCTCCCGCACAGACAGACACCCAGCTTCGACGCTTCGCTGGACAAAAGTTCCTTCTTTTCCTTGTTTTCCATCACTCCACCAGCTCCAGTGCGATCTCCATCATCTCCCGGAAGCTGACCTGACGATCAATAGCGGGCAGAGACTCTCCGGTAAAGATGTGATCGGAAATTGTGCAGATACACAGGGCCTTCTTCCTGGCATAAATGGCGTTCAGATACAGGGCCGCCGCTTCCATTTCTGTGGCCAGGACGCCCATATCTCTCCATTTTCCGGCCGCCGTCTGATCGGCGTTGTAAAAAGTATCCGAAGACAGCAGATTTCCCACCTTGGGAGTAATGCCCTTGGCTTCCGCCACCTCCACAGCCCTGCGCAGCAGGCCAAAATCAGCAATGGGGGCAATGGTACCCGGAAGATTAAACTGGGAAGCATAATTGGAATTGGTGCAGGCGCCCATGGCCATCACCACATCCCGCACTTTCACATCCTCTCCCATTCCGCCGGCAGTACCCACGCGAATGATCTGTTCTACTCCGTAAAAATGGAACAGCTCGTAGGAATAAATCCCCACAGAGGGCATTCCCATTCCGCCGCCCATGACCGATACCTGCTTTCCTTTGTAGGTGCCGGTATAACCCAGCATATTGCGCACCTGGTTGAAGCAGACCGGATTGTCCAGATAAGTCTCGGCAATAAATTTGGCCCGAAGCGGATCGCCCGGCATCAGCACGGTTTTTGCAATATCGCCCGGCATAGCTTCAATATGGGGGGTAGGTGTGTTCGACATAATGAATTCCTCCTTTTTGCTGCGTATACATGGATTAATATAAGTTTACATTCTTACACATTTCTCAAAAATACATACCGCTCTTCTGTCGAGAGCTCCTCATGGTATGCAAAGCCCAGACCGTCAAATTCCTTTGCCGCCTCCGGCTCCTTTGCACTGCGTCCAGCCAGAAAACGTACCATCTCGCCTCTAGCCATCTTTACATAGACGCCCTTCTCAATTATCTTGCCTCCGCTCTGCTCTCCAAAAATACAGGTAATAAAACGATCTTGGGGAGTCAGATATTTTCGGATACACTTGCTGTACTCCTGGGAAGCCAGATTCAGGATCACAGCGCTGTCCACAGTGCTGTCTCTCGTAAGCTCCCGGTACAGACTGTCTCCCCAAAATTCATAGAGATCTCTGCCTCTCTCCGTTTGCAGACGGGCCTGCATTTCCAGCCGGTAAGGAACAACTCCGTCCAGAGGCCGCAGAATACCGTAAAACCCGGACAGAATGCGCAGATGCTCCTGCACATAGCCGTAATAATCCTCCGGAAATACCTGAGGCGCCATATACTGATACTGAATGCCGTCATAAGACGCCAAAGCCGCGCTGACATTTTGCATCAGGTCCATCTGCTGTATACGCAGAAGGTTTTCCCGGGCGATCTTATCGCTGCAGGCCCACAGAGTCTTCAGCTCTTCATAGCTCATTGCCCGCAGGATTTCCAAAAGCTTTGCTGTTCTGTCCAAAAAAACCGGTCTGCCCTCAGGGGCCGGGTCCTCTGCGCTTCGCATTTTCTTGGCTGGTGAAATGATAATTCTCATTTATCCACTCCCAGGCTCTGCTCCCAATCCGCCTCCTTAAATCCGACCAGCACGCAGGCCTCGTCCACCAGAATCGGTCTCTTCACCAGCATACCGTCGCTGGCCAAGAGCCGCAGAATCTCCTCCTCACTCATAGCCCCCAGCTTGTCCTTCAGCCCCAGCGCCTTGTAGCGCTGACCGCTGGTATTAAAAAATTTGCGCAGGGGCAAACCGCTTCTTTTCTGCCAATCAGCCAGCTCCTCATAAGTGGGATTTTTCTCATGGATATATCTCTCTTCATAAGAAATGCCGTGTCCATCCAGCCATTTTTTGGCCTTCATGCAGGTGGAACACCTGGGATAACAGATAAACTGCATACTTTTCCTCCTGTTCCTCTTTGTATCAAATTAGTCTTACATATCTCTATGGATTAAGATACCTTTCTTATTATACCTTATTCCGCATTCTTTTGCCATGGTTTTTGTATTTTCACCGCACATAAGTTCCCGCTTCTCTTCCCATACTATAACAGACAGAACGTTTTGCCGCCCCGGTATTTTTAAACTGGAGAGCTGGATCGGACGTCTGAAAAACGATATTTCTGACAAGGGGGATGCCTTATGGAATCAATCTGGACAAAGACCTGCCGGATGCCCGCCTTCCCATCTCTTACAGCTGGAATGGATGTGGATGTGGCTGTTATCGGCGGCGGTATGGCGGGCATTCTGACAGCCTATCTTCTCAAGGACAGCGGACTTTCCGTGGCTGTTTTTGAAAAGGATAAAATCGGGCGGGGCGCCACTGCCTTCACCACCGCCAAAATTACCAGCCAGCACGGCCGGATTTACACAGACCTTATCAAATATCTGGGAAGGGAAAAGGCGCGGCAATATGCGGCCACCCAGCAGAAAGCTATCTCCTGCTACAAAAAAATCGCCGAACAGGAGCATATTTCCTGCTGTCTGGAGGAGACCTCTTCTTATCTGTACAGCACCGTCGATGCAGAGCAGTTAAAAAAAGAAGAAGAAAGCGCCGTAACTCTGGGGCTGCCAGCCTCCTTTACCCGGCAGACAGAGCTGCCCTTTCCGGTGACCGGCGCGGTCCGCTTTGAACATCAGGCCCAGTTTCATCCTCTTCGCTTCCTGCGCGCCGTTGCCTCTCAGCTGACGGTTTACGAACATGCAGAAGCGCTAAAAATCCATGGCCATCGGATTGATATCCGCTCCGGCAAGGATATTCATACGGTCCGGGCAGGGCAGATCGTAATCGCCACCCATTTTCCTCTGCTAAATATACCCGGGTTCTATTTCCTGCGTCAGCATCAGGAGCTCTCTTACCTGCTGGCCCTGGACCGGGCCGCCCATCTTACCGGCATGTATTACTGCTGTGACCCCGGCGGCTATACCTTTCGTTCTTTTGGCCGCTATACTCTTTTTGGAGGCCTGGGACACCGCAGCGGCAAGCTGTGCCCCGGTGACAGCTACCGGAGACTGTGGCATCATGCAAGGCGCATGTATCCCCGGGCGGCCGTAGCAGCTCACTGGTCCAATGAGGACCCTATGCCCCACGACCGCGTCCCTTTCATCGGTCCTTATTCTATCTGGATGCCCCATCTGTATGTGGCTACCGGCTTTCAAAAATGGGGGATGACCGGAGCTATGACGGCGGCCCTGTCGCTGTCGGATCACATTCTGGGCCGCAGCGACGGACATTACAGCATATACAGCCCCCAGCGTCTCTCTGTACGCTCCGGCCTTGGTCCTTTTCTCACCGATGTCGGACATACCACAGTCCATCTGCTCCTGCAAAAGCCCTTCGTTCCCTACGGCAAGAAGAACCATATTGAAAAAGGCTTCGGCCCCACCTGTACCCATTTGGGCTGCACGCTCTCTTATAATCCGGCAGATCATACCTGGGATTGCCCCTGCCACGGTTCCCGCTTCACAGAGGATGGAACGCCCCTGACAGGTCCTGCCCGCCGCCCCTTAAAAGAGTGAGCAGCCGGCTTCCATATCTTCGATAAAATTTTTTTAAATTCCCTCTTCCCCAAATGGACATTTGCATGTATACTAATAGAAATGCCCCGGGCCAATATGCCTGGGGCCAAATACAGGAGGATATAGCTGATGAGACATTTGATCAGTCCGCTGGATTTCACAGTGCAGGAACTGGACACCCTGATGGATCTGGCAGGAGACATCGAACGAAACAAGGAAAAATACGCACACGCCTGTGACGGTAAAAAATTAGCCACATTATTTTACGAACCAAGTACAAGAACTCGCCTGAGTTTTGAGTCTGCCATGTTAAGTCTGGGAGGCAATGTACTTGGTTTTTCTTCGGCCGCCTCTAGCTCCGCTTCCAAAGGAGAAAGCGTGGCCGACACCCTGCGCATGATATCCTGTTACGCTGATATCTGTGCGATCCGTCATCCAAAGGAAGGCGCGGCTTTGGTGGGCGCTCAGGCAGCCTCCATCCCGGTCATCAACGCCGGTGACGGCGGACACCAGCACCCCACGCAGACGCTGACCGACCTTCTTACGATCCGCTCTCTAAAGGGGCGCTTAAGCGACATGACCGTAGGCTTATGCGGCGACCTGAAATTCGGCCGCACCGTTCACTCTCTGATCAACGCTCTGGTCCGTTATCCCGGCATCCGCTTCGTACTGATCTCTCCTGCGGAGCTGCGCGTCCCCGACTATATTCGTGAAGGCGTGCTGGAGAAAAACAATATTCCCTATCAGGAGGTTTCCAATCTGGACGAGGCTATGCCTTTACTTGATATCCTCTATATGACCCGCGTCCAGCAGGAACGCTTCTTCAGCGAAGATGAATACCTGCGTATGAAAGACTGTTATATTCTGGACGCCGCCAAGATGGCCCTGGGACGGGAGGACATGCTGGTCCTTCATCCCCTGCCCCGCGTCAATGAGATCTCCGTAGAGGTGGACAACGATCCCCGCGCCGCCTATTTCCGTCAGGTTCAGTACGGCGTTTATGCGCGCATGGCCCTGATTCTGACCTTGCTTGAGATCGATACCGCAGGACTTTCCCAATAATAAACGGAGGAAAATAATATGCTTAACATCAGCGGCCTGAAAGAGGGCATCGTGCTGGATCATATCAAAGCCGGCAAATCCATGGAAATCTATAAATACTTAGGACTTGACAAGGTGAACACGGAAGTTGCCATCATCAAAAACGCCCGCAGCAATAAAATGGGGCGAAAGGACATTATCAAAATCGAGGGAGGCCTGGATGAGATCGATCTCGACGTCCTGGGCTTTGTCGATCACAACATTACCGTCAATATCATTCGGGATAGTAAAATCATTGAAAAGAAAACCCTGAGTCTCCCCCAGCGGATCACCAATGTGCTCCACTGCAAAAATCCCCGCTGCATCACCTCCATTGAACAGGGGCTGCCGCATATCTTCTTTTTGTCCGACGAAGAAAGCCAGACCTACCGCTGTCTGTACTGCGAAGAAAAATACGGCCAGAAATCCTGACCGTATGCCGCCTGCCTGCTTGTCCATAATCGAGTAAAAGGCAGTAATTAACCGCTGTCCTCCCCCGTGCGTACCGCCCGGTACACGGCGGTTTCAGCAGTTGGCGTACAAAGACTGATAAACTGCGGCCAAGTCATAAATGCCCCGGTTTATCAGTCTTTCTTTCGTTAATGATTATATTGTTATTGGAAAAAACCACTCTATATTCAGTTGTTGTAGAAAAGATGAAAGTAATATTTTTCGATATTTATCGAGAGATGACTTAACGACTATTCTTTTAAGAGCGGATAGAAGCCCATCTTTTGAAAACATACGAACTTCTATGAAAAAAAAATATTATGTATATAGATAAACCAAAAAAAATATTAACTTTAATGCTGTTATAAATTTTATACAGCTTGTTAATCTTTGTTTGCAAAATAGCGATCTGTTAGTTAAAGAAGAAATTGAAAGTACAGTAAAAAAGCTATTAGAAAATATTACAGAACAGATTTTTGAGGAGGAATATGAATGAAATTTCATGAGTTCGGAGATAAAGAAAATCCGCATATTATGTTAATTCATGGCGGTGGAAATTCATGGTGGAATTATTTAAGACAAGCAAAAGTATTGTCTAAAGAATATCATGTTATTCTG
>CALWLM010000090.1 GCA_944381515.1 uncultured Lachnospiraceae bacterium
AAGAAATTGCAGACCGGCAGGGAATCTCCGAAAAATATCTGGAGAGCATCGTCAAAACTCTGGTGCGCCATGGCCTCCTGGCCGGGCTGAGAGGCAAGGGCGGCGGCTATCGCCTGACCCATCCCGTTTCAGAGTATACAGTTGGAAGTATCCTGCGCCTGACGGAAGGCAGTCTGGCCCCTGTAGCCTGCCTGGATCACAGCTCCTCGGAGTCTCAGTGCGGACGCCGTGAAAACTGCCGAACCTTTCCCATGTGGCAGAACCTGGACCAGCTGATTCAGGATTATCTGGATGGGATTACCCTGATGGATCTGCTTTCTCCCTGTCAGGAGCCAGCCGAAAACAAAGTTTCTTCGATCGAATAAAAAACTCTCACGGAAGGTACAGCCAATCGGCCATTCCTCCGTGAGAGTTTTATTCTATCCTTTTCCCTTTTGTCTCTGCCGTTATCCTTGCCGTTATCCTGTTTGACGGGACAAAGCAGGCCTGGCTGAAATTGGCTCACACTCAATCAGCTCCGGCTGAGGCTGGGATATCCCCAATTTTAAAACATAGCCCAGCCCATTGGGCGTAGAAATCGCAGGAAATCCATTTCCTTCAAGATGACGCAGAGATAAAAGCAGCGTCCGGATAACCCCGGAATGCGTAACCACGGTAACGCTGTCGGTCTTTTCTTCCCGGCAGCGGCGGATCAGATCCTCCAGGGCCCCGGTAATACGGCTGCGAAATCCCTCAAAGGTTTCTCCGTCAAAGGTCTCCCCGTTGCCGATCCTTTCACCTCTTAACCAGGCCGCAAAAAATTCCCTGGACGGAAGCTCGGATTCCGGACGGTTTTCCAGTGAACCGAAATATATCTCCCGAAACTGAGGCAGCAGGCCGTCCAGTTCGGCCCTTCCTTCATAAATAATCTGAAATGTCTCCGTACAGCGGCACAGATCCGAGCTGTAATACTTCTGTGTCTGCGGATAATCCATCTGCTGACGCAAAAGCCGCAGCTCCTGGCGTCCCTTATCGGTCAGCGGAACGTCGCTCCATCCGCTGAGCAGATGTTTCTCATTTCCGAGTGAAAATCCGTGCCGCACCAAAACCAGCCGAAGCATATCCATTTTCTAATCCTCCCGGTATTCCTACAGATCAATCGTCATCAATTTACTGGCCAGCAGCAGTCTTCCATGATAGTTTTTTTGCGCCTGCACGCGCAGCTGTTCCAAATCCCCGTACAAGGGCAGATGACTCAAAAGCAGCGTCTGGCAGGAGGCTCTAGCCCCCAAAAGCCCGGCCTGCTCTGCATTGAGATGTCCTGACTTTTCGCCGCCGGCAGGGGCGTACAGACTGCATTCGCTGATGAGCAGATCTGCATTCTCCGCAAATGCGGCCAGTTCTTCGCAATAGCCGGTATCGGCAGTGTACACCAGACTTTTTCCACCGGCTTCCACCCGGATCGCCAGACAATCCACAGGATGCAGGGTCTTGTGGAAGGTACAGGAAAACGGGCCGATCTGTATTCTGTCCGATGCAGCGACAGCGGTAACGTCGGAATAAGGCTCCCAGGTCAGCTCCGAAAACTTTTCCTCATTCTCCAAGGCATAAAAGCGGAGCTTCTGGGAAGTTCTTCCAATCTGCGTATTGACCAGCCTGGAGTAAACCGCACAGCCGGCATCGCTGTAATGGTCAAAATGATAATGGGAAAGGAAAACGTGATGCAGGTCGTTGAGGTCGATGACATTTTGCAGCACGCTCAGAACGCCGCTGCCGCAGTCGAGCAGCAGATGAAATCCGTCATGCGTCAGCAAATAGCCGGAACAGGCCTCGTTTTTGCGGCAGCAGCCGCCCCAGTTGCCAATTACAGTGCAGCGCATATGGAATCCTCCCGAAACAGAGAGCTGTTGATCAGCTGCGCGGTATAAGCCTGCGCCGGATGACGCATCACCGCCGCGCCCTCTCCCTGCTCGATAATCTTGCCGCCGACCATAACCAGCACATAATCCGACATATAATGTATCACGCCCATATCATGGGAAATAAACAGATAGCTTGTGCCGTAACGGCGCTGCAGAGATTTCAGCAGATTCAGTATCTGGGCCTGCACAGAAACGTCCAGCGCCGAAACGCACTCATCGCAGACAATGATCTCCGGATTGAGAAGCAGGGCCCGGGCAATGGCAATACGCTGACACTGACCGCCTGACAATTCGCTGGGATATTTTCGGATGCAGTCCGGCTCCATTCCGACCTGGGGAAGAATCTCGGCGATTTTTTGCCGGGCGTAGTCAGGCGTATAATTCTCATCCAGCAGCTTCATCGGCTCGGTGAGGATTTTCTCTATCGTAAAATACGGATTCATCGACTCCTTGGGATTCTGAAAAATGAACTGTATATTGCGCCGGTACTGACGGCGCTCCTCCCGGTTCATCTGCGCCAGATCTTTCCCCCGATAAAGAACCCTGCCGCTGGTCGGCCTTTGCAGTCCGCCCAGAATTTCGCCCAGCGTAGATTTTCCGCTGCCGCTCTCCCCGACGATGCCGATGGTCTGTCCGCGGCGCAGCTGGATGTTTATCCCTCCCACCGCCTGCAATATTTTCTGCTTTTCCCAGAACACTTCTTTTTTCAGGGCAAAGTTCTTGACGATTTGTTTCCCTTCAAGGATGATATCTTCCATCACAGACTCTCTCCTTTCTACATGACGCACCGCGAAAAATGCGCCTGCGCTTCGTTAATCTGCAGAGGTTTTCGGCACTGAGGCCGGCAGTTGGGGCAGCGGTCGGCAAACAGGCAGCTCGACCGTCCGCGGTCTTTTTCGGGGACATAGCCCGGAATCTCCAGCAGCGGTACGTTCGGGTCCTGATCCAGCCGGGGAATCACTTCGATCAGCGCCTTCGTGTAGGGGTGGCGGGGATGTTCGAAAACCTCCTGGGTCGTTCCCGCCTCCACTATCTGCCCGGCATACATGACAATGATCCGGTCGCAGTATTTTTTCAGCATCGTCAGATTGTGAGAAATCATCAGAATGGCTGTATTGTACTGTTTATGAAGCTGGAAGAACAGCTCCGTCACCTGTTTTTGAACAATGCAGTCCAGGGCGGTAGTCGGCTCGTCGGCGATAATCAGGCGGGGATCGCACATCAGCGCCATCGCAATGTTTACCCTCTGGCGCATTCCGCCGGACAGCTGACCAGGATAACTGTTCATCACCCGCTTCGGATCATGAATTCCCACCTGGGCCAGCAGCTTTTCCGCCTTGGCCTCTCCTTCCTTTTTGGTTCCCCGGCCGGCTTTCTGATAGCCGTCTGCAATCTGATTGCGGATACGGATCAGCGGATGAAGGTAGGCGACCGTGTTCTGCGGCACAAAACCGATTTTACCGCCGATGATATCCCGCTTCTGGCGCGGATTCATCGCCAGAAGATCCTCTCCGTCCAAGACCATCTCCTTTGCATCCAGCTTTAAATCCTGGGAAAGCAGACCCAGAATGGCCCGGGCCGTCATGGTTTTTCCGGAACCGGACTCCCCGATGATTCCCACGCACTCATTTTCTCCAATTTCCAGAGACACGTTGTGAATCAGGACGTTTTTACGGGCGTCCTCCACCGTGCAGCCTCTCAGCTGCAAACATACGGCGCTCATGACCGTACTCCTCTTCTGACCAGGCGATCGTTCAGCCCGTCGCCCAGCAAGTTAAATCCCAGCACTGCGATCAGCAGAACAACGCCGGGAGCAACTGCAATAAAGGGATAAGTAAGGACGTACTGCCTGGCCTCGCTCAACATCATTCCCCAGCTGGCGGAAGGAGGCTGGATACCCAGTCCCAGGAAAGACAGGGAGGACTCGGTCAGAATCGCTCCGCCGATGGAGGAAGAAAACTGGGTGACCATCCGCGGCAACATATCCGGAAAAATATGGCTGATCACGATTCGCACGGAGCCGCAGCCATAGCTGCGGGCCGCCTTGATATGCAGCCGGGTTTTATTTTCCAATATCATCGAGTAGACGAGGCGGGAGAAGGAGGGAATCATAAAAAT
>CALWLM010000091.1 GCA_944381515.1 uncultured Lachnospiraceae bacterium
CCTGCGCCGGTCCCTCTGCTGCCGCCTGCCTTCCGGCTGCCTCCCGGAGTGCGCAGACCGCCAGGGATGAGGTCAGCTGAGAACTGATATCCTGTACCTGCAGCCAGCCCTTTTCAAAAGCGGCAAGGCCGCCTGGCCGGCCCGCCCTTGCAAGGACCAGCGCCTCCGAACTGTAGGGATGCGGTTTTGCCTCGATCCCCTGCTTCTGCAAGCTTTCCAGTATCTCTTTTTCAGAAGCCCGCGACAGATTCATATGGACGCACAGCGGTCTTTCCGTCAGCATCGCCTCCAGAATCTGCTTCGTCACCGCCGGCCCATATAAAGCCTGCCACTTTTCCACAATCCATATAGGCATGGAGTAACGGACCGACATACCCTCCGGCGTATCTGCCGGCGGATAAATCCGTCCGTCTTTTCCATCTGCGATTGCTCTCATCACTCCGTTTACAAAGCCGGAAAGACCGGTAAACCCTTTCTTTTTGGCCAATTTTACCGCCTCGCTGCAGGCAGCCCGGTCCGGAACGGAATCCATATAGAGAAGCTGATAGGCTCCCATCCGCAGAATCCCCCGGATCACCGGCTTCATTTTTCTTACAGGAGTCCGGGAAAAGCAGCCGATCACATAGTCTAGCTCCAGACAGCGCTCCACCGTTCCCTCCGCCAGCCGGGTAAAGAAAGCTTTCTCACTGCCGCTCCAGGAGGGATGGCGGGAAAGCTCATCTGCCAGAGCTCTGTGTCCCAGCTCTCCCTCCTCCATGACAGCCGTGATTACCCGCAGAGCAGCCGCTCTGGGATTTCCCCCGTCAGTCGCCACGTCTTCTTCCTCCAAATAAGAGAACCAGACGCAGAAGCTGCAGAATCGACATCAGAGCGCTGGCCACATAGGTAAGAGCAGCCGCCGTAAGCACTTTGCGGGTCATCCCTACTTCTTCATCATAGAGAATACCGTTATCGCCCAGCAGCCGCAGCGCGCGGCGGGAAGCATTAAACTCCACCGGCAGCGTTACCAGCTGGAAGAGCACCACGGCGCAGAACAGAAGGATGCCCACCTCCACCAGCACCTGACCAAAGATCAGGCCGGCCACAATGAGAATAATCGAAAACTGAGAGCCAAAGTTCGCTACCGGCACAAGGGCGGTTCTGAAAGAAAGAGGCGCATACCCTTCCGCATGCTGCATGGCATGGCCGCACTCATGGGCCGCCACCCCGATGGCCGCCACAGAAGCGGAACCGTAGGTACTGTCGGACAGCCGCAGTATCTTGTTTTTCGGATCGTAATGATCCGTCAGATTGCCGCTCACCCTCTGAATGGAAACGTCATAGATTCCCTGGGCCTGCAAAAGTCTCCTGGCCGCCTCTGCTCCCGTCAAGCCGGTACGGCTTCTGACCTGATTGTATTTGCGGAAAGTCGACTGCACCTTGGCGGAAGCCGCCAGAGAAATCAACGCGCCAATAATAATCAGCAAATAATAGGGATCATAATAATAGTAGAAAAAGGGCATATCTGGTTCCTCCTTTTACCCTGGGTTATTCCCGTGCAAATTTATCTCCTGCCTGCATATGAGCTCCCCGCAGGAATGCCGCTGCATCCATCCGCTTCTTGCCCTCCAGCTGAAGCTCTGAAATCTGAAGCACACCCTCTCCGGTGCGCACATCTATTGTTTCTCCCAGCCGCACCACCGTACCGGGCTCTGCCGCCGCCTCTGCCTCCTGTGGCTGCCGCACGAAAGCCTTCCACAATTTAATCGTCTTTCCATTCCAGCGCGTATAGGCCGAAGGCCAGGGATTCAGTCCCCGAACCAGCCTCTCGATCCGGTCTGCGCCATCGTTCCAGTCCACATTGCCCAGCGCCTTGTCCAGCATGGAGGCATAGCAGGTCTCTCCGGTCTGAGGCGTACGCACCTCCCGTCCTTCTTCGATCTCTTTCAGAACCGTCAGAAGCAGAGGCCCGCCCATCACCATCAGCTTGTCATGGAGACTGCCCCCGGTCTCGTCAGCGGCAATGGCGATCCTCTCCTGCGCCAGCATATCGCCGGTGTCCAATCCTGCATCCATCTGCATAATGGTGATTCCCGTCTCTTTCTCTCCGTCGATCACCACTCGCTGAATCGGCGCGGCTCCCCGATAGCGGGGAAGAAGGGAGGCATGAACATTGATGCAGCCGTACCTGGGAATATCCAGGAAGGCCTGGGGCAGGATCTGGCCAAAGGCTACCACCACCGCCACATCGGGGGCAAGCTGCTCCACCGTCTGAATAAATTCCTTCTCTCTCACCCGTCTGGGCTGATATACCGGCAAAGACAGAGCAAGCGCTCTCTCCTTTACCGGCGGGAAGGATACAGCCCCGCCTCTTCCCTTTGGTTTGTCGGGCTGGGTCACCACGCCCACAATCTCATGTCCCGCATCGTACAGGCACTGGAGTGTGGGCACGGAGAACTCCGGCGTTCCCATAAAAAGAATTCTCATCTTTACTCTTCCTCCGCATCATTATCCACCAGCTCGCCCTCCACACGCTCCGTGTAGAGATGGCCGTCCAGATGCTCGCACTCATGACAGATAGCACGGGCCAGAAGCTCGGTCCCCGTCAGCGTAAATTCCTTCATCTCCCGGTCAAGAGCGGTCACCTTCACTTCGTTGGGCCTGGTCACCTGCCCGGATTTGCCGGGAAGGCTTAAGCAGCCCTCCATCCCGGTCTGGCTGCCGGCCTCGGCGATAATCCTGGGGTTAATCATAACGATGGGACCCTCTCCGATATCGATCACGACAATCCTCTTGAGTATGCCCACCTGAGGCGCCGCCAGGCCCACGCCGTCATTTTCATACATGGTCTCCAGCATATCGTCCACCAGCTGGTTCAGCCGGGGCGTCATCTCCTTCACTTCCTTGCTGACCTTTGTAAGGATCGGATCTCCCATCACTCTTATGGTTCTCAGACTCATTTTCTTCTTTCCTCCTCATTCTTCACTTACCATTTGTCCATTACTTGCCATTATCTTCTATTACCTGTTATTATCTGCTATTATCTGCTGATATCGTACTGCACCGACACGCCGCCTTTTTCCTCGCGCCAGCCGGTCAGGCTTTCCAGTCCATCCTTTATTGTAACCAAAACCCTGCGGTCTACATGCCGAATGTAGAGGGTTTTTCGATAAATATCATTTATCCTGGAAACCGGCGCGTCGCAGGGACCGATAAGCTCCGGCTCCCTGGCCGCCGCGCCTGTATTCTCCCGAAAACGCTGCGGCGCGCCGTCTGTCTTCCATCGATCAATATATCTTTCCACCAGCCCCGCGCAGGCTCTGGCTGCCCGCCCGGCCGCTGCTTCATCCTTCGATGAGATTAACAGCGTCATCATGGCATACACCGGCGGATAATGGAGCATCTGCCGGTAGGGCAGTTCCTCCGCATAAAAGCCATCGTAATCCTGAGCCGCCGCCGTCCGGATGCTGTAATGCTCCGGTCTGTAGGTCTGAATTACCACCTGTCCCGGCAAAGCTCCCCGGCCGGCCCGGCCGGCAGCCTGCGTAAGCAGCTGAAAAGTTCTCTCCGAGGCGTCGTAGGAAGGATTGTTCAAAGACAAATCCGCCGCCAGCACTCCCACCAGAGTTACACGGGGAAAATCATGACCTTTGACAATCATCTGGGTTCCAATCAGGATATCCGCCTCTCCATCGGCAAAAGCAGAAAGGATGGCCTCATGCCCGCCTTTCTTTGCCGTGGTATCCGCATCCATCCGCAGAATCCGCGCCTCCGGAAACTGCTCGGCCACCATGGCCTCCACCTTCTGCGTCCCAATGCCGAAACCGGCAATATAGCGGGAACCGCAGGAAGGACAGACCCGGGGAAGGGCCGTCTCATAACCGCAATAATGACAGATCAGCCGCCCGCCCCGATGCAGCGTCAAAGACACGTCGCAGTGGGGACACTTCATCGCTTCTCCGCAGGAACGGCAGGATACAAATCCGGAAAAACCCCGGCGATTTAAAAACAATATGCTCTGCTCGCCCTTTTTTAGCCGGTCAGCCAGAAGCTCTCCCAGCCGCAGACTGATAATCGATTTATTTCCCTTTAAAAGTTCTTCCCTGAGGTCCACGACCTCCACCTGGGCAAGCCTGGCCTCCTTCACCGCCCGCCGTGACAGGGTGAGCAGCTTATAGCGTCCCTCCTGACACCGGTAAAAGGAATCGAGAGACGGGGTGGCCGACCCTAAAACCACGCTGGCTCCTGTCATGGACGCCCGCTTTTCCGCCACCCCCACGGCATGATACCGGGGAGACAGCTCGCTTTTATAGGACGCCTCCTGTTCCTCATCTATAATAATAAGGCCCAAATGTGTAAACGGTGTGAACAGAGCCGATCTCGGTCCCACCATAATCTGAATTTCTCCTTTTTTGGCCCTCACAAACTGATCATAGCGTTCTCCTTCTGACATTCGGGAGTGCAATACCGACACTTTGTCGCCAAAACGTCGGTAGAAACGCATTACTGTCTGATAAGTCAGCGCTATCTCCGGAATTAACACGATAATTTGACGATCGGTGTGCAGCATACGATCAATCAATTCCATATAAACTTCTGTCTTACCGCTGCCAGTAACGCCGTAAAGCAGATAGGTTCCATGGATTCCTCCCGCATCATCGCCGCAGATTGTATTCACTGCCCTTTGCTGCTCCTCGTTAAGCTGAACGTCCTTCGCCTCTCCCGCCTTTACCTGGACCGGATTGCGATAGTCCGTCTCCTCCTCCACCTGGATGATCCCCTTCTCCTTCAGGGAGCGGATCGTGGAAGCGCCGATGTGCAGCCGTCCCGTCACCGTCTCATAAGGAAGCCGCCCATCCGTCAGAAGGGCTTCCAAAAGGCGCAGCTGGGCTGCACTGCGCCCGGGACTCAGACCCTCTGCAAATTTCCTGGCTTCCGTCTCGTCCACCTGCAGACGAATATGGCGGCGGCGCACCGGAGCCACGGTTCGCTTCACCGGCAGCACGGTTTTTAACGCCTGGAGCATGGATGAGCCATACTCCTCCTTCATCCACCAGGCCAGCTCGATCAGATGACTTTCCACCGCCACCCCTCTGGGGCTGACCTCCAGAATCTCTTTCAGCTCGTCTCCGGCATAGGAGCTTGTATCCGATATTTCTATTACGAAGGCAGTAACCCGGCGGTCGCCCTTGCCAAAGGGCACCTCCACCTGATCTCCTACCCTGACCTGTTCTTCCAATCTCTCTGGAATCCGGTAGGTGAACATCCGGTCCAGCTTGCCGCCGGATATGTCCACCACCACTCCGGCATATCTCATAGGCTTATCGTCTCTTCTTCCATTGTTCCGTGATTTCAAAAAGCTTCATTCCGTTGGAGCCTTTGAGGAGAATCAGATCTCCCTCCTCTCGGTGATCGTCCAGCCAGCTGCCTGCCTCCAGGTAATCGGCCAGACCCACCCAGGTAAGCTCCTGCTTTACCGACAGGGCTCCTGCCGCGATCTCCCGGGCCAGTTCTCCCACCGTCACCAGGACAGAGACATCTGTCTTCCCCAGATATTCGCCCACCTCACGGTGATAGCGGCGGGTCTCAGGCCCCAGCTCCCACATATCAGCCAGCACCGCCACCTTGCGGCCGGCAGCCTCCGTCATCCGCAGCGTGTCGATGGCCGCCCGCATGGAATCGGGGCTGGCATTATAAGAATCGTCAATAACCGTAAGGCCCATCTGGGGAAATTCGATCTTTTCCTGTCGATGAGCCACCCCGGCAAACTCTCCCAGAGCCCGGGCCGCCGCCTCAAGGTCCACCCCCAGAAGGTCCGCCGCCGCCAGAGCCGCCAGGGCGTTTCGCACATGGTGCAGGCCGGTAAGGCCAAGCTCTACCGGTACGCGTCCTTTCTCGCAGACCAGAGTAAAGGCAGTCCCCTTTTCTCCGGCATGTATCTCACAGGCCCGGTAATTGCTGCCCTCCTCCAACCCGTAATAGACGGCGGGGAAACGGGCCGTACACTCCGTAAGCTCCTTCACTGTCTCTGCCCCCGGATGCGCCTGGGGATTCAGATAGGGATCGTCGCCGTTTAAAATCATCCGGCCCGTCGGTCCCATCCCATCTGTGATATGCAGCTTCTCCCGCAGAATCCCCGCCTGAGAGCCCAGCTGCTCGATATGGGAAATTCCTATATTGGTCATCACCGCGATGTCCGGCCTGGCAATGGAAGCGATCCGAGTCATTTCCCCCGGTTCGCTCATTCCCAGCTCGATGACGGCCGCCTCATAAGCGCCGGTGATACGGCTCAGCATAATCGGAGTCCCCACCTGACTGTTGGCATTGCCCTCCGTCTGGAAAGTGCGAAATCCCGCAGACAAAGCTGCCGCAATCATAGACCGGGTGCTGGTCTTGCCTACGCTGCCGGTGACCCCGACAATAGGAATTGCCAGACGATCCCGGCAATATCCGCCCAGTTTCTGCAAAGCCCGGCGCGTGTCCTCCACGGCGATCCAGACCGCCAGAGAGGCGTCCTCACCGTCAGAGCCGGGTCTGCTGCCGTCCGGCAGACTCTCCGCCAAGCTTCCCTCGCTGGTAAAGACCGCGGCCGCCCCCGCTGCAATAGCTCCCGGAATAAAACGGTGTCCGTCCACACGCTCGCCAATAATCGGCACATACAAATCCCCCGGCTTCACCCGGCGCGAATCAATACAGATATCCGCAACTTCTTTTAAAGGGTCTCCCCAAAGAATCTGTCCTCCCACAGCCGCGGCAATTTTGCCGGCCGTCATATTTTCCATCCTTCCAAACCTCCCCTGCTTTCAGTTCTCTGGCTTTCTGATTCTGTCAGGCCGATTCAAATTTAATACCTCAGCATCATTTCATATAGCCATACTGAATCAGAGCCTTCTTTAACTCCTCCCGGTCAAGGAAATGGGTGCGTACGCCGCAGATCTCCTGATAATCCTCGTGGCCCTTGCCAATGACGGCAATGATATCTCCCTCCTGGGCATGCTTGATACTGTAGCAGATGGCCTCCCGGCGATCCGGAATCTCCACAAACTGCCCATCGGTTTTATCCATGCCTACACGGATATCGGCTATGATATCCTCCACCTTCTCCCAGCGGGAATTGTCGGCTGTAATAATACACAGATCTGCCATACGCCCGCCGATTTCACCCATCTCATAGCGGCGCAGCCTCGACCGGTTGCCGCCGCAGCCAAAGACACAGACCAGGCGCTTGGGCTGATAGGCCCGCAAAGTGGCCAAAAGGCTCTCCATGCTCACCGCATTGTGGGCATAATCCACCAGAGCCGAAAGCTTTTCCGACGCATAGACAATCTCCATCCTGCCGTCTACGGTCACGGTCTGCAAGGCCCGGCATATTGCCTCCGCTGCGACTCCCATGGTCAGACAGAGCGCCGAGGCGGCCATGGCGTTGTAGACATTGAAAAGTCCCGGAATATTTACCTCCACCGGAAAACTTGCCCGGCCAGTCAAATGAAAAGCTATGCCCATAAAACCATGGCGGGTCAGGTAATCCACCCGATCCGTATAATAATCCGCATCCGCCCGCATGCCAAAGGTCACCAGTTCACAGGATGCGTCCCCCACAATTTCATCAAAATGCTCGTCGTCCCGGTTGACGGCGCAGAGACGGCAGCGCTTCAGAAGCTGACTTTTATAATACAGATACTCCTCAAAGCTTGCATGTTCATCGGGGCCGATATGATCCGGCGAAATATTGGTAAATATGCCGTAATCAAACGTAAAGCCGTCCACCCGGTGCATCTTGAGTCCCTGGGAGGAAACCTCCATCACCGCATACCGGCAGCCTGCCTCCACCATTCGGGCAAAATACCGCTGAATATCATAGGATTCCGGCGTCGTATTCACCGTGGGCACATGCTCCTGCCCCATGAAAGCGCCCAGAGTTCCGATAAGTCCCACCTTCTCTCCGGCCGCCTCCAAAATTCGTTTTACCATGACAGCCGTGGTGGTCTTTCCCTTGGTTCCGGTGATTCCGATGGTCGTAAGCTTCTCGGCCGGATAACCAAACCAGGCGGCGGAAAGCTCTGCTAAAGCTCTGCGGCTGTCCTCCACCAAAAGGATCGTAACCCCGCTGCCATCCCCCTCGCCCGCCGGCTGACCGGCAGACAGCTGCTCCGGGAGACGCTCTGCCACGATGGCGGCGGCGCCCGCCTCCATCACCTGCCCGATATAATCGTGGCCATCGCTCCTTGCGCCGGTAAGCGCCACAAACAGACATCCCGGACAGGCCTTGCGGGAATCAAAGACCAGTTCCGTCACCTCCCGGTCCAGCTCTCCCTGAACCCTTTCATACCGAATTTTTGCTAACAGATTTTCCAAACGCATTACGGTTCCTCCTCACCCTGCCCAAAGTGTCCTCGCGGGACCGGCACATGCCTCGCCTCTACAGCCCCATGTTTTGCAGCAGTTGTTCATATTGGTTCATATCCATCAAAATCTCCCGGGCCTTCGTGCCGGCCTCGGCGCTGACCACGCCAACTTCCGCCAGCTGATCCATGATCCGGGCCGCCCGGTTAAAGCCGATCTTAAACATTCTCTGCAGCATACCGATGGATGCCTTCTGTTTCTCGATGATAAACCGGCCTGCCTCCGCAAAATATTCGTCCCGCCCGGAATCGCCGCCGCCGGCTGCTCCGGACTCCTTCTCTGCCGAGGCCATCCGCGCTTCCACAGCGCTCTCATAGGCGCAGCTGTCATTATGCTCCGTAACATAATCTACCACAGCCGCCACTTCTGTATCGGATACAAAAGCTCCCTGAACCCGCACCGGCTTTTGATAACCGGAAGGGTAAAAGAGCATGTCGCCCTTGCCCAAAAGCTTTTCCGCTCCGTTCATATCAATTATTGTGCGGGAATCCACGCCGGAGGATACGGAAAAAGCAATCCGGGAAGGCACGTTTGCCTTGATCAGGCCCGTGATTACGTTGACGGAAGGACGCTGGGTCGCCAGTACCAGATGGATGCCGGCAGCTCTGGCCATCTGGGCCAGGCGGCAGATCGCATCCTCCACATCGCCGGGACAGACCATCATCAGATCGGACAGCTCGTCAACAATGATGACTATCTGCGGCAGAGGCTCTGCCTCTTCCCCGTTTTTCCTGGCCTCCTCCGTTATCTTTTCATTGTAGCCCTTTAAATCACGTACGTTCCAGTCGGCAAACTTGCGGTAGCGGTCCGTCATCTCGGCCACCGCCCAGTTCAGTGCGCCGGCCGCCTTCTTGGGATCTGTCACCACCGGAATCATCAGGTGGGGAATCCCGTTATAGACACTTAGCTCCACCACCTTGGGGTCCACCATAATCAGGCGTACCTCCTCAGGTTTCGCCTTATATAATACGCTCATAATCAGCGTGTTGATGCAGACAGATTTACCGGAACCCGTTGCGCCGGCGATCAAAAGATGCGGCATCTTGGCCAGATCCGTCACAATAATCTCTCCGGAGATATCCTGCCCCACCGCAAAGGCCAGCTTGGAAGGATGGCTGCGGAAGGCCTGAGATTCCAGCACATCCCGCAGATAGACCGTGGCATTCTCCTTGTTGGGCACCTCGATGCCCACCGACGCCTTGCCGGGAATCGGGGCCTCGATACGAATATCTGCCGCCGCCAGATTCAGCTTGATATCATCGGCCAGCCCCACAATCTTGCTGACCCGCACTCCCTGCTCCGGCTGGAGCTCATAGCGCGTCACCGTGGGACCGCAGCTTATGTTGGTCACCGATACGCCCACGCCAAAATTGCGCAGCGTGTTTTCCAGCTTTCTGGCCGTTTCCCGAAGCTCCTTGTCCGAGCTCCTGCGCTGGTTCCGGTCTCCCGCCTTTAAAAGCTTGAAGGGAGGGCGCACATAAGGCCTGGGCGGCCGCTTCTTGGGCGCAGAAGAGACATTTCCTGACGCAGCGGCCATACCGTTGGACGCACCATTGAGCGTGCCATTAACCGTACCATTCGCCATGGCGCGGCCATTTACCGCCCCCATACCTGCGGCGGTCTTTGGAATCCCCTGCGTTCCTGCAAAGGCTGTATTTCCGGCAAAAGAGGTATTTTGCCGTCCCTGACCGGCATAGGGGCTGACTCCTTCGCCTGCCGAGGGGGCCGCTCCCATCTGAGCCTGACGGTTTTCCATCCGTTTGCGGGTCAGAGGGTCATCGTCCGGATCAACATCCACCTCCACCACCTTGCCCGTGGCGGTCACCACGCGGCGGGTATCCGGTCTGGTATCCGGCCGCGCCTGCGTTTCCCCTTTTTCTTCCCGTTCCAGCTCCATCCAGCCGGATATGTCCTCCGGTGCATCCTCTGCATAATCTGCAAATTCCGCCGGCGGTACGGATTCCGATTTCTCCGCGAAGTCCGGCATTTCTTCTCTTGCGAACTTCGGTTCCATTCCTTTATTTTGACGAATCCGGTTCAGCTGCAGGGGCTCCGTTTCTATTTTATCTGCGATCTCCGCCTCATTGCCGGTGCTGCTCTCCTCATTCTCATTATCATGCCAAATCAGGGAATCCCCCCGCCCGGAAAATATATTTTCATGCAGAGAATCCAGCGCTTCCAGCTCCGCCAGCGTCCTGGTTTCTCTCCTGGGCCGCAGCGCATCGCCCGATATGGGAATAACCGGCGGCTCCGGTCTCTCCTCCCAGCTCTGCTCCTCCTGCGGTGCATCTTCCTTCTCTTCCCAGGAGTACCCCAGGCCGGTGATCCGAATTGGCGCAGGCTCCGGTTCTGATTCTGGTTTCTCTGCGGGTTCGGCCTCCTGTTCCGGCATACGGGATACATGGCTCTCCGTCCTGCTTTGCGTCCGGGTCGGTCTGACAAGAGAAGACCCCTGGGCCGCGGTTCTGTCCGGCGCAGCCTTCTCGGAAGCATCCACCTGAATCACCGGTTCCTCTTCCGCAGCCGGCTCCTCATCCGTCTCCGCCGCCAGTTTTGTATCAAGAGCTACACCGGACACCTTTTTCTCCAACCGGTATCTGCGTTTTTCCTCTGCCCGGACTGCATGAATCTCCCGCCTTCTGGCCGCGTCTTCCCTGGCCGAATCATATACTCTGCGTCCGCCCTTTTCAATGGGCTTTAAGACCGATTTCTCCGTAATAAAGACAAGTCCAATGGTTACCAGCACAATGGCTACCACATAGGCGCCGATTTTGCCAATATAAGGGCAGAGAAGCTTTAAAAAGATTCCGCCCATGGCTCCGCCCCCAGGGCTGTCTATGGAATTCTGATAATACTGCCCCACCGTCAGAGCCGGGTCAAAATCATTGGTGGTCACCAGCGAAATCAGACCTCCAAGCACCACAAAAAGACCGGCGGACGTCGCCAGCTTTGCTATGGCCTTCGGATTGTTCCGATTGGAAAAATAAAAGAGCACCGCCACAAACAGATATACCGGGAAAACATATCCCAGCACGCCAAACACACCGATAAGCACACGGTGAACCGCCTCTCCGGCAGCTCCGCACACCCCGGCATTACTTAAAAACAGCAGTAAGCAGACGGCAAAAAAGGCCAGAATGGCAATCTCCTTCCCCACAAAGCTTTCCTCTCTGGATTGGTTCGCTGTCTTTTTTCTGGCCGTTCCCCGGCTGCTTGTGCTCTTTCTTCCTGTATTCTTTTGTGCTGTCCTCCTCTGCGCTGTCTTTGCAGAGGCTTTTCCCGACGCTCTTTTCTGACTCGCCGCAGCCACTACAACTCCTCCTGTCTGTCCTCTCATCCACCTCTCAGCCACCGCCGCAGATGGACATACATGGAATTATTATAGCATCAAAACGTTCAAAAGAAAATACCGAAAAATCCTATATCAGCCTTACATATCCGTCTTTTCCAGGTACACTGCCGGCACCGCCTTTATCAGCCAGACCCCATTGACAGAACGGTAAAATATTCCTCCGTCCCGTTTCAGCCTGCCTGCGGCCACACGGTAGACTACCGGCCGGCCGTGCCGGGCCCCCACCTTTTTTGCCGTCTCATGGTCCGATGACAGATGTACATAAAGACGGCTTTTGGGAAGCAGCCCCTGAGAATCGATGGACTTCACATATTTCTCTCCTGTGCCGTGCCAGAGAAATTCCGGCGGCGTCATTTCTTCCAGCTCCACGTCCACTGGAATGGAATGCCCCTGGTTTGCGCGGATTTTTGTTCCATCCTCATTGTAGGAATACCTCTGCTTGTCATCCTCCGCCACGATCTTATCCAGCAGCTCCCGGTCAAGCAGATGGGTCCGGCTGACTTTGGTGATCAGCTCCTCCACATCTGCCCAGCCATGCTCGTCCAGCGTGATTCCAATTGTTTCAGGCCTGTGGCGAAGAATCAGGCTTAAATAACGGCTGGTGCGTATCAGGTTGTTCATCCGTCCTCCTTTCGGACATATTCGCCAAATGCAGCTATTGTCCTCTGATATTATCTGATGCTATCTGATGTATTTAATTATATCGCAGAAAAGACCTCCAGGACAGACAACTTTCGTTTTTAGTCCGGGACAGAGTCCAGGGCAGGTCCCGCAGGTCTCTTTAGAACAGCTCGCATTGTACAAACTGTGAAATTGCGATATAATACGAAGAAAACTACAGTAACTTGACAGCGCGATAAAGTCAGGGAACCAGATTAAATGCAGGCTCCATCCCTTTCCAGCATACTTTCCCCGGCAGCGGTTACACTAGCTATGAAGAGCCAAATTAGTAAACCAGCTGGCCTCAGCAGAAAGGACGATCAGGAAAACAATATGGAAAAAAAATCAGACAAAAAAACGCCCCGGAAATTTCCCCCGGAGTATGAATATCCCAATATACCAGAAAAATATACTCAGGAATTTGTTGCGGTAGACCGGATTGAACTGGTCGATTCCATACGGCAGAATTCCGACTACGACGATGATAACAAGGCTGCCCCGGACAACAATATTTTCTTTGAGGAAAGAAGCAATCCCTTAAGCAGCAAGGGCAACTAGACAGAAGGGAAAAAAACAAAAACGCCGGAGAAAACAAACTTATGTACCATTTGTTTTCTCCGGCCGTTGTGTCAGCGCACAGGCGCATTTAACCCGCGATCCCTATTAATCCAGTGATTGCCTCCGCATAACCTGCCGGTTAATTGGTTTTCGCGGTCTTGGTTTCAGATACCGAAGATATCATGAATAGCTCCGGCCAAACCGTCCTCTTCGATACGGCCGCACACATAATCTGCGGCTTCCTTGGCTGCATCACAGCCATTGCCCATGCAGACGCCAAAGCCTGCTTTTGACAGCATCTCCACATCATTGGTGCTGTCGCCAAATACAATACAGTCATCCCAGGTCAGATTCTCCCGCTCCAGGACAGCCTCGATTCCCTTGGCTTTGCTGACATCCTTATTAAATACATCAAACATATGAGGCCAGGGACAATCCGTCCTCATATCACCCAGGGTCTCCACGAATCGAAACAGGTCCTCATCGTCATCCACCGCCAGAATCGCATTATAGGGATAAGCATAAGGCGTACCATTCAGATGCCGGTCCTGTGACGGAAGATCCTTATATACCTCCGTCTTCTCCTTGGTTCGGGTATTGTAGTGAGCCGCAATCCTGTCATAACCATGGTACACATAGGTCTGCTCCAGGAAATGAAAAGCCAGGCCTGCATCCTTTTCAGCCGCATAACGGCGCAGGGCCTCAAAAGAAGCTGCGCTGATCGGCCGGTTGCGAATCACATTGCCCTGATAATCCAGCACACAGTTGCCATTGCAGGTCACCTTATAGGAAGCGTCCATCACCTTGTCAAGCTCCTTTAAATGTACCTGCGGCCGTCCGCTGGCAATAGCCATCATAAGCCCCGTATCCTGTAAACGGCGCAGGGCCTCGGCCGCCGGACGGCGGACGAAGCCCTCGCTGGTAATGACTGTGGTTCCATCCACATCAAAAAATGCAATTTTAAAATCTCTGCGAAATCCTGTCATCACTTCAGAGCATCCTTGATCGTATCAATAATGTGCTCCTCCGTCAGACCAAAGGCCTGGCAGAGATAATCATAAGTGCCCACCTGTCCAAAGACATCATTCGCACCGATTCTCTTCAGCGGAATACCTGCGCCCTCGTCAGCCAGCACCTCGGCCACACAGCTGCCCAGACCGCCGATCACATTATGATTCTCAAAGGTAACGACCAGCTTCTTGCCGGCAGCCTCGCTGCGAATCAGCTCTGCGTCAAAAGGCTTCAGGGTGAACATGTCCACCACCTCTACGCTGATGCCGCAGGCAGCCAGCTTCTCAGCCGCATTATAAGCCTTGGAGAGCATCTCGCCCATGGACACCAGCAGGACGTCGCTGCCCTCACGGATCACATTGCCCTTGCCGAATTCAAAGGTGGAGCCTTCCGCATACATCGTAGGATTGCCTTTTCTGTTGGCGCGGATATAGTGCACGCCCGTAAGCTTTGCGCACTCCCGAATCGTCCAGGCCAGCTGCACCTCATCGGCCGGAGCAACCACCAGCGTCTCCGGAATGGAGCGCATCAGAGCGATATCCTCGAAGCTGTTGTGCGTACCGCCGTTGGCAGCCACGCAGACGCCGGGGTCGGAGCCATAGATATTGATGGTATTCTTCGCATATGCGCCTTCCAGGAATACCTGGTCCAGCACACGTCTGGTAGCAAAGGGGGCAAAGGTATGGATATAGGGAATATATCCTCTCATGGACATACCGGCGGCAATGCCGACCATATTGGCCTCTGCGATGCCCACCTGTACGAACTGATCGGGATTGGTCTTCTGAATTTTGGTAAATCCGGAAGCGCCGCCCAGATCAGCCTCCAGAGCCACGACCTTCTTATTGTCCTTCATGATCTCCTGAAGGGTTTCTACAAATACTGCTCTTAATTCCTTGCCGGTCCCAGCGGGAGCTAATTTCCACATATCACATACCTCCATTCTCGTCGATAAACGCCTGCAGCTCGGCAATGACAGAGTCGATGGCAGCATCGGACTCCGGGCCAAACTTAGGGGAATGACTGTCGGAACGGTCGTAATAGTAAGGGACTCCCTGTGCCTTGATCGTATCCATCACAATGCAGACGGCAGAATCCTTCACTGCCTTGGCCTCGTCGATGGCATCGGAAAGAGCTTCCTCATCCTGCCCATTGGCACGGATGGTATGGAAGCCGAAAGCCTCCATTTTTGCGGCAATATCAAAAGGATTGATGATCTCCTCCAGAGTTCCATCCAACTGCTTCTTGTTGTTATCGATGATCACGATCACTTCATTCAGCTTATTGTGAGCAATAAACTGGAACGCTTCCCAGCACTGTCCCTCATTCAGCTCACCGTCGCCCACAATCAGATAAACCTTCTGTGAAGACTTGTTCAGGCGGAATGCATATCCGATACCGGCAGCCACGGATGTACCCTGGCCCAGGGAGCCTGTGGTGGCGTCCACACCGGGGGTCTTAGTGCGGTCCGGATGAGACGGCAGCTTGGTGCCGCCCTCATTGAGCGTGTAGAGCATCTCGGGATCAAAGAATCCATGAAGAGCCAGCGTAGAATACCAGGCCGGTCCGGCATGTCCCTTGGACAGGACCACATAGTCCCGGTCCTCCCACTGGGGATTCTTCGGATCATAGTTTAAGTGCTTATTGTAAAGCACCGACATCAGCTCTACAATCGACATGGCCCCGCCCAGATGTCCGTATCTTCTCCACTTGAGCATTTTCAGGGTCTGGATACGGATCGCCGCAGAGCCTTTTTTCAATTTCAATAATTCTGCCTTGTCCATTTCTCTTTCCTTCCTTAAACAGGTACTGAAAAACTACAGATTATTCACCTAACTCGGCAAACATGGCCGTCAGCTTCTCCTCCAGCTCCTGTGCAGACATAATGTTCTGCAGCACAATCTTGTGAGGAAGCTTTTCAACAAAATCAGCCAGATCCCCGCCCACTACAAAGATATCGGCTGCGCCGGGCTGTGCATCGGAAGTCGTGGAATGAACCACCTCAATGCCGGTCTTGCCCATCTTCTTCAGTACTTTTTCCACATTCAGACGGATCATCAGAGAAGAACCGATACCGGAACCGCAGCAGCACATAATCTTGGAAACAGCCATAACAATACAATCTCCTTTCACTCTTACCTTATCAAATTTAAGGGCGTGCACGAGGGCACGCCCTATGTAGCTTTATTATAGCGGATTCACCGCCTTTTCGCAACTATTTACTCTGCTTTTTTCTTGGGCGCAACAAAGTTGTAGATGATCGGCAGCAGGAAGAATACGATGCAGACGATCAGCAGAGGAGTGCCCTGAATCAGTCTGGAGATATAGCCCAGCACGATACCAACGCCGCAGAAGTCGGCATCGGAGAAGGTGGTGGAAGCATATCCCAGATCACCCATGATCGGCATGGTGATAACCGGCAGGAAGGTGATCAGCAGGCCATGCAGGAAAGCGCCGATAACGCAGCCCTTCAGACCGCCGTGGGTGTTGGCAAATACGCCTGCGGTAGCGCCGCAGAAGAAGTGAGGCACCACGCCGGGCAGAATGATCGGCAGAGTATTGCCGAAAGTAGGATTGATGCCCAGCAGAATGAACATACCCACAATACCGCCTACGAAGGACACCAGGAAACCGATCAGAACCGCGTTGGGTGCATAAGGGAACACAACGGGGCAGTCGATAGCCGGCTTGGCGTTGGGAACCAGCTTGTCAGCGATACCCTTGAAGGCCGGAACGATCTCAGCCAGGATCAGACGCACGCCGGACAGGATGATGTAGATGCCGCCTGCGAAGTTCATGCCGCAGACCAGAGCATACACGATCCAGTTGGTATAGCCGCCCAGAGCCGTGGAGGACAGAACGCCCTCACTTACAGCCGTAGCATAGTCCGGTCTGGTGGAAGCCACCGCGCAGACAATCACAAAGATAATCATCATGGTGATGGAAATGGCAACGGTGGTGTCTCTCATGAAGGACAGCCACTTGGGGAAGTTGATATCCTCCGTGCTCTTGCCCTTGCCCTCTTTCATGGCCTTGCCGCCCACCAGCTTGCCGATCTGAGCAGCAAACCAGTAGCCGATGGTGGAGAAATGACCAAAGCCCACATCGTCGGTGCCGGTCAGCTTCTTCATCGTAGGCTGAGCCATAGCAGGGAAGATTACCATTACCAGACCCAGGATCAGAGAGCCGCCCAGGATCAGCTGCCAGCCGGAGAGTCCGCCCACGGTCAGCACGATAGCGATCATGCAGGCCATGTACAGGGTATGATGGCCGGTCAGGAAGATGTAATTCATCCGGGAGAAACGGGCGATTACGATGTTGGCAACCATACCGAACATCATGATCCAGGCCGTGTCAGATGCGTACTGCGTAAGAGCGGCGGTAACAATAGCCTCGTTATTGGGCACAACGCCATTTACGTTGAACGCATAGTTAAAGATTACACCAAAGTCATTCAGAGAGCCGCTCTGCAGGAAAGCAGAACCTGCGGACAGCACCAGAAAACCAACGATGGTTTTAATAGTTCCCTTTACAACGTCGGTAGCAGCCTTCTTCTGAAGGGCCAGACCCAGCAGAGCCATCAGGCCTACCAGGATAGCCGGCGTCGAAAGGATCTCTTGGATAATAAGTAATACTTGCATGACAACCTCCTTAATTTATAGAGTTGTAATGATTATTTATGCTTATTCTGCCTCGGCAGTATCAGCATCTGAGAAAATCTGATAGACCGTGTCCACATCGGTGCTGTTTACCAGCTGCTCGATCTTATCTGCATCCATGAAAAGCTCGGCCAGAGCCCGCATCACATCGATATGAGCCTCGCCGTCGGTAGCCGCCAGCGTCACCAGAAGTCTCGCCTTATGGCTGCCATCCTCGGCAAAGGCCACAGGCTCCTTTACAATGGTCACTGCCAGCTGTTTTTCCAGCACTCCCTGCTCCGGTCTGCCATGGATCAGCGCCACATCGTCCACCAGGACATAATAAGGCCCCAGCTCTTCCGTGTTGGCAATGATACCGTCAATATAACGGGACTCCACATAGCCGGTATCCACCAGTGGCTGTACGCTGACTCGAATGGCCTCGCGCCAGTCCGGGATGCTGTCGATGATTTGAATATTTTCTTTTTTCAACATATCCGCAATCATTTCCTTAATCCCCTTTTTATAAGTTTTATTTTTTTTTAATATTTATAAGATAATTTTAACACGAAGCCCGTTAAAGTCCAGACCAATTTGTGCAATATGACTGTGCACCTTTTTGTACTATCCTTTCAGGATTTTCTATATATCCGGACAGGCCGTCAAAGCCTCCGGCAGCCTAGTATTCTTTTAGTCTCTCCAGTATCTGGGCCGGACTGTCCTGATGCTGTAATTCATCAATCCGCGTCTGAACGGCAAAGATGCGCATCAGATCCCGGACAATCTCCAGATGACTCTCTTTGTCCACCGGGGCCAGCATAATAATAATCTTGGCCTTGCGATAGCGTGAAAACTGCACCGGCTTTCGAAATACGCCCATGGACACATCCAGACGGTTCACCCCGCTTTCCGGACTGGCATGAGCCAAAACCAGCCAGGGGACAAAAAACATATAAGTACCCATGGTTTCCGTCACAGAAATCATGCGCTCCACATAGGAGGGCTCTATGCTGCCGGCCTGCAGCAGGGGAGACGCTACCAGCCCCAGCGCTTCTCTCCAGGACAGCTCGCCGTCCGTCAGACAGATCTTGTCCTGGGTCAGATACGTAAGCAGTCCTCTCCTTGCAGAAATCCCCGCCAAGGCCGCGCCGTCAGTTCTGCCGCCTTTTAAATAGTCCTCCAGCTTCTGCATCAATCCCGGCTGTTCCTCGCGGGGCACGTATTTTCCCACAATTTCCATGATACCGGCTGCGCTGACATCGGCCCGGCCGGCCTGAGCCATCCCCATCAGTTCGGCGCTGCGGCGAAGCACCGCTATTCTTTCTTTGTCAGTCATCATGGGATGGACCACCTCCACCGGCACGTCGCTGTGCACCGGAACCGTAGAAAGAACCAGATCGCAGACATCCTTTACATAAAATACATCCTGATGGGCAACCACCCCCACCACCCTGGCCTTGGGCAAAAGAGTGCCTATCTCCCAGCGCAGCATATGTCCCGTCGTCATCCCCTGGCAGCAGACAATCAGGATGCGCAGCTGTCTCTCCAGGGAAGAGGATCGTTTCAGGTACCCGGCAAAATTTAAGGCCATATAGGCGACCTCGCTCTCCGGTATGGGAAGCGCCAGCTCGTCTTCCAGATATGCACAGGCCTTTTTGGTGCCCTCATACAGCTCCTCATCCCGGCGCACCAGTTCCTCAATCAGTATCGCCCCATCCATCAAAATTCCGTAGCGCAGGCGGTACCAGGAACTCTTCAGATGCATAAACAGAGCTCTCTCCACCTCCTCAGCGGAAGAAAAGGTTATCCCGGAAGCCTTTTCAAATTCTGCCGCCACCGAACGCGCCGCCGTATATAAATCGGCGTCCCGGCTTCCGGTGCCCATCTGAATCCGGTTGCCCAGAAGATGGAGAGACAGATAGATCTGTTCACTCTCTACCAGTTCGGGAAAATATTCTGCCACCGCCGCAAACTCCCGCGTATTGACCACATCTCGAATTCTCACATCCCGCAGGTCCAGAATCTCCCGCCCCTGCTCCATCAAAGGCAGCAGCGCCGAAAGCGCCATCACCATCTCCTCCGGAAAGCTGGTATTTAAACGGTCCTCCACCGCCCGCAGCTTTTCCATTTCCTCCTGCACCTTTTCTCTGCTCTGGAAACGCAGGACTCCGCTGGCATACAGCGAAATCATGGAGTACATATAATGCAGACATACCGTTCTGACCCGCACTGCATCGCCCTCGATCCGATACCCCTTTTTCGTCTCATAGACCAGCTTCAGATCATATCTGGCAAGCTGCGCGGAAGCTACCTTCAAATCGTTGAAAATCGTATTGCGGCTCACCTGGCAGTAATGCATCAGATCCTCAATGCGAATCACCTCCAGAGACAGCCCGATCAGACAGATAATTCCCCTGGCTCTCTCCCCAGGCGAAAACACATAGCCGCCCAACTCCTCCGGCCTGTCGGTCAGAGAAGCTATTCCGTTATTCTGCGCCGCCGTCAGACATATACCCTTTCCCCGTTCCACCTCGATTGGAACAATACCGTGATATTCCAGCCATTCGTTTATTTTGCACAGATCGTAATATATGCTGCGGCGGGATACCATCTTTGCCTTGGCAATCTCATCCACCGTCAGATGACGGCCAGCCGCAGTCAGCAGCTGCAGGATCTCCTTGCACCTGGCATTCAGATAAACCGCTGTTTTCATACCCTTCCTCCAATAATAGCCTGTCCGGCCCGTATCAGTTTTTCGTACACCGGCACCATATCCGGCTCGGATACCATATCCCGGAGCCGCTCCACCGGTATCCAGCCCACCTGACTGTTTTCGTCCTCCTTGACATGCAGCTTTTCCGTCTCCGGCGCCAGGAGCAGATAGCTGAAATTCAGATGCTGGTGCGCGCTCACATATCTGCCCCTCTTTACATGTCCCCACACCGGCAGCACATCCACTGCAGCCAGCTCCCGGGAAAGAGGAGCAAGCGTCTGGATACCCGTCTCCTCCCTTGCCTCCCTGAGAGCCACTGCCAGCATGTCCTGCTCCCCATCGGCATGACCTCCTGTCCAGGACCAGGAGCGGTAAATATTATGGTACGCCATCAGCACTTTATCCCCCGTCTCATTAAAAATCATGGAAGAAGCAGTCATATGGGCAAAAATATTCTCCCGCGTCAGAATCGTGTCGGGGAATATACGAATATAAATCTCAATCGCCTCTTTATCCGCCGCCTCCTGTTCATTTTTGGGCCGATAACGCTCCAGTTCCTCCCTGTAATCCATAATTTATCTTCCCCTTTCTCTGGACAAAATACCGCCAGACGGGAAATCGGCTCTCCCGCTGGCGGTCACTTTTTCAGTCTTCTCTGTGATACTGTTCTGTTGTCAGTCTTTTATATTTTTCCGGGCCTGGCAATCATCAGCTCCATCTCTCCCCGCAGCTCATAATCTCCATAACCCCAGGGGATCAGGAAAAAGTCCCCTTTCTTTACGGCAGTTTTGCCCACGGCGCCCTCTCCGTCCAGCACGCCAACCATCTCATAAAGCGCAGGCGTCCGGCGGCTGGCAGTTCCGTGCAGCGTCAGATGCTCCACCCCATAATAGGCGCATTCCACCAGCTTTTCCAGACGGTAATCCTCCGTCTCTTCCACTTCCCGCAGGCTGTCCTTAACAGAAGAAGGACAGGTAATCACATCCAGGCTCTGTTTCAGATGCAGCGGACGGGGCTTGCCATCCTGCAGCCGTCCATAATCATAGACCCGGTAGGTCACATCGCTGCTCTGCTGAGTTTCAATGAGCAGCGTTCCGCCCTTGATTGCATGAATGGTGCCCGGCTCAATCTGGAAAAAGTCGCCTCGGTGAATCGGGTGCGTCCGCAGAAGCTCCTTCCAGCGTCCCTCATCGATCATCTGCTTTAACTCTTCCTTGCAAGAAGCGTTATGTCCGATAATAATCTCCGTCCCCGGTTCACAGTCCAAAATATACCAGCATTCCGTTTTGCCCAGAGAACCATTCTCATGCTCTCTGGCATAAACGTCGTCCGGATGAACCTGAATACTCAAATCCTGTCTGGCATCGATGAGCTTGATCAGAATCGGAAACTGATCGCCCTCCTCGCCGCCAAAGAGTTCTCTGTGCTCCTTCCACAGCTGTCCCAGGGTGCAGCCGTCCCACAGACCGCCGCGAATCCGGCAGTCGCCATTTTTATGTCCGCTGACCGCCCAGCATTCTCCGGTGTGATCACCAGGGATATCATAGCCAAAACGGGTGTGCAGCGCATCTCCGCCCCAGATCACCTCTTTAAAAACTGGCTCCAAAAAGATAAGTTCCGCCATAGTCTCTCCTCGCTCCTTTTGCATTGTCCTTTTTATTCTCTTCCAAACTCGGAAAGCTTAAGCCCCGGGTTTCGTTCCAGCACCATGCCCACGCTCCAGCTGTTGACGAATAAAAGCAGCGGATTGTCCTTCAAATCCTTGATTCTCTTCATATCGGAAGTGCCCTGAATCTTGTTCACATCGATCTCGTCCTTATTCTCAATCCAGCGAATATACTCATAGGGCAGATTCTCCAGCTTCACTTCCACATTATACTCGTTTTTCAGACGATACAAAAGCACATCGAACTGCAGCACGCCTACCACGCCGACAATGATCTCTTCCATACCGGTATTAAATTCCTGGAAGATCTGAATTGCGCCCTCCTGGGCAATCTGGCTGATTCCCTTGACAAACTGCTTGCGCTTCATGGTGTCTATCTGCCGCACTCTGGCAAAATGCTCCGGCGCAAAGGTCGGGATTCCCTCAAAGCAGAATTTCTCACTGCCGGTACATAAGGTATCTCCAATCGAAAAAATACCCGGGTCGAAGACGCCGATAATATCTCCGGCATAGGCCTCTTCCACAATTTTACGGTCCTGGGCCATCATCTGCTGAGGCTGGCTCAGACGAATCTTTTTGCCGCCCTGTACGTGCGTAACCTCCATTCCCGCCTCGAACTTGCCGGAGGTAATGCGCATAAACGCAATGCGGTCCCGGTGGGCCTTGTTCATATTGGCCTGAATCTTAAATACAAAGGCCGAAAAATCGGACCGAAAAGGATCAATCGGACCAATATCCGATTTGCGGGGCAAAGGCGAGGTCGTCATCGCGAGGAAATGTTTCAGGAAGGTTTCCACGCCGAAGTTGGTCAGGGCAGAACCAAAGAATACCGGCGAAATATGTCCGGCTCTCACCTCTTCCATATCGAAGGTCTCTCCTGCGCCGTCCAGAAGCTCGATCTCCTCATGCAGCTGATCATAATAGTCCTGCCCCACCAGGCGCAGAGCCTCCTCGCTGTCTGCGGGCACCTCCCGGGACGCAATCTCCTTTTGTCCGTTCATAGCCGCCGTAAAGGTGGTAATGGTCTGGGTATCCCGGTTGTAAACGCCTTTAAAATTCTTGCCGCAGCCAATGGGCCAGTTGATCGGGCAGGTGGTGATCCCCAGCACATTCTCGATGTCATCCATCAGTTCAAAGGGATCGTTGGCCTCCCGGTCCATCTTATTGATAAAGGTAAAGATGGGAATCCCTCTCATGACGCAGACCTTAAACAGCTTGATGGTCTGCGCCTCCACACCCTTGGAGGCATCGATCACCATCACCGCAGAATCCGCCGCCATCAGCGTACGGTAGGTGTCCTCCGAGAAATCCTGGTGTCCCGGCGTATCCAATATATTGATGCAGTAGCCTCCATAATTAAACTGCATGACCGATGAAGTGACGGAAATACCTCTCTCCTTCTCGATCTCCATCCAGTCCGACACGGCATGTCGGGCCGCCTTGCGCCCTTTGACTGATCCGGCCAGATTAATGGCCCCTCCATAAAGAAGGAACTTCTCTGTCAATGTGGTCTTGCCCGCATCCGGGTGAGATATGATGGCAAAGGTCCTTCTCTTCTTTATTTCTTCCGTAAGCGTATTGCCTGGCAAAGCTGTCTTCCTCCTAATCCGAATTTCACCTGTAAAAATGTATCACATTTGGCCTGCAAATACAAGCTCATTCCTGAGATACAAGCCGTATCATCCGGTCCAGAATGGCGTTCGCCGCCTCTTCCTTCTTCATCAGAGGCAATTCTTCGGTCTCGTTTCTCGTAATCAGCGTAAGCCGGTTGGTCTCCGTGCCGAAACCGGCCCCCTCCTCCCGAAGGCTGTTGGCTGCGATCATATCAACATTCTTGCGGATAAGCTTTTCCTGAGAATGGGCAAGCAAATCCTCCGTCTCCATGGAAAAACCGCAGATCACCTGCCCCGGACGGCGGCTCTGTCCCAATGCGGCCAAAATATCCTTGGTCCGGGTCAGAGAAAGCAGGGCGGGCCCGCCTCCCTTCTTGATCTTCTCCTGAGCCGTCTCCTCGGGACGGTAATCCGCCACCGCCGCTGTCATAATAATAAAATCTGCCTCTGCCGCCCGTTCCATCACCGCCTCATACATTTCTTCAGCCGATACTACGGGCACTGTCTCCACAAAATAGGGCGGCTTTAAAGCCGTTGGTCCGCTTACAAGCGTCACCTGCGCCCCGCGGCGCATGGCAGCCACGGCTGCTCCATAGCCCATTCTGCCGGTGGAATGATTGGTGATAAAACGCACCGGATCAATGGCCTCCCGGGTAGGTCCGGCCGTCACCAGCACCTTTTTGCCTGCCAGATCCTTTGGTGCCGCCAGCTGGCGAAGCGCCGCCGCAATCAGCAGATCCTCGTCGGGCATCCGGCCGTCGCCCTCGTCCCCGTTGGCCAACATTCCGTGACCGGGCGTAATGATCTCATATCCATACCCGGCCAGACGGCGCAGATTGTCCTGCACAATGGGATTATGATACATATTGTGGTTCATGGCCGGCGCAATGATCTTATGACAGGTGCAGGCCATAATCGTGGTAGTCAGCATATCATCAGCGATGCCGGCGGCGATCTTTCCGATCACGTTGGCCGAAGCCGGCGCAAGGAGCACCAGATCCGCTCTCTTGGCCAGAGCCACGTGCTCCACACTGAATTCAAAATTCCGGTCGAAGGTATCGATCAGACACTTGGTTCCCGTCAGCGACTCAAAGGTGATGGGATTGATGAAATAAGTGGCGTTTTTCGTCATCAAAACCTGCACATCGGCCCCCAGCTTCTTTAAACTGCGCGCCAGTCCGGCGCTTTTGTAGGCCGCAATACTGCCGCTGACTGCTAAGACAACGGTTTTTCCTTTTAACATAATTTCCCTCCATCTGCAAATCCTATTGCAGTTTTAATTGTGATATTTCTGTGACATTGTTTCCCCTGGGGTGTTTTTTGGATTGTACTTCCGAAAATAGTATGTTATAATCGCTGAGAAATCACGACCGGAATCCCGGGGAAAGGAATGAAATTTCATGATCCTTGCGCTTGACATAGGCAATACCAATATCGTGATCGGCTGCATTGACGAGCAGCAGACCTATTTTGTGGAAAGGCTGCGCACCGATCCCCTTAAGACAGAGCTGGAATATGCCCTGGATCTGAAAAATGTGCTGGAGCTTTACGGCGTCACCCGCGACGACCTGGAAGGAGGCATTATCTCCTCCGTTGTTCCGCCTTTATCCACCACAGTAAAGCTTGCTTTGGAAAAGGTCCTGGACAGACAGGTTCTCTGTGTGGGGCCCGGTATCCGCACCGGTCTCAACATCAAAATGGACAACCCTGCCTCCGTGGGCGCAGATCTCATTGCCGCTGCCGTAGCGGCTGTGCGGGACTATCCCACACCCTTAATCATTATCGATATGGGAACCGCTACCACCATGACCGTAGTGGATCATTTCGGAAGCTATATCGGCGGCGTCATCATTCCCGGCCTGCAGGTGTCGTTAGACTCCCTGGTCAGCCGGACAGCCCAGCTGACGCGAATCGGTCTGGACACGCCCCGGCAAGTTATCGGCAAGAATACCATCGACTGTATGAAGAGCGGCGCTATCTATGGAAATGCCGCCATGATCGACGGTATGATCGACCGGATGGAAGAGGAACTGGGACAGCCGGCCACAGTGGTGGCTACCGGCGGACTTGCCCGCTTTGTCATCCCTCACTGCCGCCGTTCCATCACCCTGGACGACGGCCTTCTGCTGCGGGGACTGTGGATCATCTACCAGAAAAACCGGTAGAGACCGCCTGTCCTTCTAAAGCTTCTACATTATTCTATCACAGTTTCAGCTCTTTGTCTGCTTATTTTAAGAAAAGGAAGGATACACACAATGACTGCAAAGAACACGGAAAATACGGAAACCAAAAAAAAGCACAATTGGAAATATGACCTGATCCTGCTGGCGGTTCTGGCCGTCATCATCATCGGCGTTTTCCTCTACTTCACCCTCCGAAACGGTTCCGGCCAAGGCTCCGCACAGGGAGACGGCGCCTCCTCCTACTACGTGCAGGTGGAAGTCAACAACCGGGTGGAGCAGCTGATCTCCATTGAGGACGACGGCGATTATACTTTTGAGAATATCTATGCTGAAAGAGGAAACGACGAGCATGGCGAAAACGTCATCCGTATTGAAAACGGCGGCGTCTCCATGCAGTACGCCAACTGCCCCGACCAGGTATGCGTCTACCAGGGCATTATCGAGCCGGGCACCATCATCCCCATTGTCTGTATGCCCAATGTAGTTTATGTCAGCATTGTGGCGGAAAGCGATATCGATTGGTCGCGCATCCGCGAGGAGATCGTTCCCGAGGAGCTGTCTGACAACTATGCAGCCTATCAGGAATCCGTCTCTGCCGGCTGAACAGGCTTTTGGACCGGAGCATTTTAAGGCTTGCCAACAAAGGCAGCATATTTAACGCCCATAATAATATTCATCAAATAATAAGAAGAATAATAAGAAGACTGGCAAGATTCGTTCCTGCCGGTCTTTTTATTTTTCCAGGCTTTCCATATCATTTCCATCTGTTGTACAGCTTTCCATCAAATATGCAGCCAGAGCATCGATAAACACTGCATTCCCGGGAACCTCCTTTGATTTATCTCCAAAAATTTTGTACAGCAATTCCCTGTCACCATACTCCCAAATTACCTCTTTTACCGTTCGGATATTCCTCTCCGCGCTTTCCGCACTTACCCCAAAATGCGAGGCTACCATTCCATACAGTCCCTTATAAACATAAGTCAGAAGCTCCGGTTCCAGTATGACTCTTTCAATACTGTACATCACAAATGCGAATCCCTTATAACTTCCATTTACTCCAAGCAATCTCAAAAGCTTTTCCACTTCTCTGTTCAGATCCATCCGCTGCTTTCCTCCCATTTTCCATGATGCATATATTGTTCCATGGATAGAAGAAAAAGGGGGAAACAAATGTCGGGATTTTACGACATATAATGTCGAAAAATGCGCAAAAACATTTCCAAACCCGTTCTAACTGATTTCTCCAAATCAAATACAGCGTTTTAGTTAAATTTGTACGCGTTTTAATTCATTCTAATCAGAACGCAAAATTATTAAACTATACGCGAGAGGAGGAATATTATGTCAGATTATAAAGAACAGATCGGTGCTCGAATAAAAGCAGCCAGAATATTAAAAGGATTAACCCAAGACAATTTAGCCGAGAAGCTGGATGTATCCACCAGCTGCATCAGCCGCTACGAGACCGGAGTATCCATCGCCAGCGTTGCAACACTGATTCGTATCTCTCAGATTCTCGACGTTGGAATCGAATATCTCCTATACGATTATGTATCTAAACCTTCTGATTCAGACCCCCTGACAGCCGAAATCTGTATGCGTATACAGCCTATGCCCGATAATTATAAAGAACACATTTTAACTATCGCAGAAAGTCTGGCTGAAAATTTTCCTACTGCCTAATTTAATACTGGGGTTAGAATCATTCTCACATTTTCAAAAAATACGATTTCTGGTTTTGCCTTATATCTCTAAATATATTCGCAATCAGTCTGACCGCAGCAGATGTTCATGCAGCATCTGCGCAAATTCTTCTATATAATAGTTGGTTCGGTCTTTCCGCCAGAAGGCGCAGTAATTGCGCAGGATTTGATTGCCGTCCCGATACACAGGAAGTCTGCGGATGGATGCAGCCGGGTCCGGCAAAGTCCCCACGCTTTCCACCGGCAAAAAACCGCGGTTGCTGGCTACAAGCAGCCGCCCTTCCTCCAGGCTGTCAGCAAAGAGGTAACTGCCGCCAAACCCCAGCGTATTCTGATAATAGTCCCGCTCCACATTCTGCTGTTCTTTGGGCGCGATCAAAATACAGGGGAGTCTCTGCAAGTCCTCCAGCGTAACAGAATCATGGCCGCCAAGGGGATTGTGCGCCGATAACTCTGCATAGCATCCGCACTGCATCAGCTCAAAATTGACGTAAATGTCTGAAAATGCTCTTCTCTGATCGTTTAAAATCAGATCTGCGCCGCCAAACCGCAGCAGATCATATAATTCCTCATGCGTTCCATTGACAATATGGATCGCTACCTCCGGGTAAATCCCGGAGAATTCAGCAATTACCTGATGCAGCTCCAAACCGCTGTAGCCCCGCAGATAACCAATGCGAAGCTGCAGCTCGCTGTCCGCCCCCAGCCTCTTTGTCTCTCGAACCGCATCGTCTGCCTGACTCAAAATCACCTTGCAGCGGGAATAAAAGTATTCTCCCGCCGCTGTCAGCTCGAAGCGGCGATTTCGCCGGTCAAGCAATTCCACACCCAATTCTCTCTCCAGGCTCTGTATCTGCTGGGAGATAGCGGACTGGGAGATAAAGCATCTCGCCGCCGCTTCCGTAAAGCTGGCGCAGTCTACCACTGCCGCAAAATATTTCATTTGTCTGAGAAGCAAAAAAACCGCCTCCTGTCACACTGTTTTTCCGTTGTAGTGTAGCAAAAACACGAACAAAAGTCCAGAAAGGAATCCAGGCTTAAGCAAGACTTGAAAAGCCTGCCCTGCCACGCTACAATGTATTCAAATCCATCCATTCTATGTACAAAACAGCTTTATCGGTCCGGCCGCAGCCGGAAGGAGGAGATTTCATGAACCTGTTAAATATAGCTTTTTTGCAGATTGCACCAGGAAATACGGCGGCAGAAAACCTGGAAAAGGGCCTCAGCGCCTGCCGCAGAGCCCGCCGTCTGGGCGCGGACATTGCGCTTTTCCCGGAAATGTGGAGTAACGGCTATCAGATCCAGGACCGACCGGCAAAGGAGTGGGCAGCCCAGGCTCTTCCTATAGAAGGAGCTTTCACCTCCGCCTTTGCTGCCCTGGCCGGCGAACTTCAGATGGCCATCGCCGTCACCCTGTTAGAAAAATACCCCGGCGGCCCGAAGAATTCTCTTCTTCTCTTTGACCGCCGGGGAAATCGTACCCTTCATTATTCTAAAGTTCATACCTGCGACTTCGGCACAGAGCGTAATCTCACTCCTGGCGAGGGATTTTCTGCGGCCGTCCTGGATACGGCAGCAGGCCCTGTCTGCGTGGGCGCCATGATCTGCTACGACAGAGAATTTCCGGAGAGCGCCCGTATTCTGATGCTGCAGGGAGCCGAACTTATTCTGGTTCCCAATGCCTGCCCCATGGAAATCAATCGCCTGTCTCAGCTGCGGTGCCGGTCCTTTGAAAATATGCTGGCCATCGCCACCTGCAATTATCCCCAGACCGTTGCCGGCTGCAACGGCCGCTCCACCCTTTTTGACGGCATCGCCTTTCAGGAGGAGGGAGACGGCCGCGACATGTGTTCGTTTGAAGCTCCGTCACAGGAGGGCGTATATCTGACATCCCTGGATCTTGACGCGCTGCGGGCCTACCGCCGCGCCGAAACCTGGGGCAACGCCTACCGGCGCCCCCGCAAGTACCAGGAGCTGATCCGGGAAGAAATTCACGATCCCTTTATCCGAGAGGACTATCGGGGATAATGGGAATAAGCGGGGAAGCTTCTATTCAATCCCACTTTCCACCTGCGCATAGGCATCGGAGGCTTTCTTTCTGGCAGAGGCAAGCCAAACTTCGTTTTCTGTCCGTTTGTTTCTCCCTGCCGCCAAAAGCCTGCGCGTATCCGCCGGCCTGGGTGTGCCGCCGGTCACCTTGGCATTCAGGCTGGCCAGAGGGTCCAGCATGGCCGCAATCTGTTCATCCGTCCGTTCCACAGCGAATCCTACCGCCCCCACCGACTCCTCCCGCATCAGCTCTCCGGTCATATTTTCCACCGTCAGCTGCTCCGCCATATGCGTAGCCGCCGTAAATCCATCCCGCGCTCTGGCAAGGGCTGCGTCTTTGCGGATTCGGGAGTGTTCCACCGCCAGCCGCAGCAGCCGCAGGCTGTCGGTCAGGTCCTTCACGTTTTTCCAGAACTCCTCAAAATAGCTGTAGGTCTCGTGAACCGGGAACAATGTGACCGAATATTTCGAGGAGGGAATCCGGCGGCAGATCTTTTCTACGCAACTTCCCATTGCCTTTGTTTCACGCATGTTTGTCTATGTCATACACGGCATCAATTATCAGCTGGGACTCTACAAGCGCAAAGCCGATATAATGGACTGGTGCGAGCAGTTCTGCGATCATCTGGAAAATACCGTCTTAAAACCCTATATTCTTGAAACGGCCGCTACCGCCTGATCCCGTTTAAGTCCCCCCTTCCATTCCGTTTGAGAGGGGGGGATATTTTTGACCACTTATGCGCCAAAATCAACCGACTGTCGAAAATCCATTGAATCCGTCCACAGCTTTATTTATAATGACACTGCAAAGAACTACTGCAAAGAGCGGCTGCAAAGAACAAGGAGGTGGTGGTTATAATGCAGGTGGAAATCAGAATGGACAGCTCTTATACCGAACCCAAAATAATCATCCTGACCGCCGCAATGACGGACGAAATAAGCGGCATTGCAAAAAGGCTGTCGGAGGATACGCTGCGGATAATTCCCGGCTGCAAAAACGAAAAAATTGAACTGCTGGAACAGGACGATCTGATTCGGATTTATGCAAACGCCGGAAAAGTTGTTGCAGTCACGGACAGGGGCGAATATGTTTTGCGCCTCAGACTGTACGAACTGGAAAATCGTCTGAACTCCGACCGCTTTATTCGTATATCAAATTCAGAGATTATAAACCTGAAACAGGTCAACAATTTTGATTTAAGCTTCACCGGTACAATCTGCGTCAAATTGTCGAACGGAACCACCACATACGTATCCAGACGCTATGTTTCAAAGCTCAAAAAGCTATTAGGAATATGAGGTGACATTTATGAAAAAGAAAATCGTTATGCGCAGTCTTTTGGGCCTGCCGCTGGGAATCGCAATAGGGTATCTGATCACCATTTTTATTTCTCTTGGCTGGGCAGAAGGCTATTACCTGCCCTGCGTACCCGAACTGGCAGCAGCCATGGGCAGCGAAATTAACGCAGTACTGCTGCAAACATTTCTCTGCGCAATATTGGGAACCGGTTTCGGCGCAAGCTCCGTAATATGGGAAATAGAAAATTGGAGTCTTGTAAAACAGAGCGGAATCTATTTTTCCATCATTTCCATAATAATGCTTCCAATCGCCTATTTCTCATATTGGATGGAGCACAGCGCCGCTGGATTTTTTATCTATTTCGGGATTTTTGCTCTGATTTTTGCAGGCGTTTGGCTGATTCAGTTTGTTGTCGGCAAGCATAATGTCAAAAAAATGAACGAAGGCCTGCGCCGGGCAAAGAGCAGTGAAAACGAATCCTAATCCTCCCGGAGGTCAGCTCTGCCGGAACGAAAATCTGCGGCAGAAACGGAGAAAGGCCTCCATCTCCTCAAACTGATAACCGCCCTCTCTCCATACCACGCTGACCTGGGCCGTAATCGGCGGATCAAGGGGGACGCCGGCCATATTGGGGGTGCCCTCCGCAAAATTGCTGTACAGAAAGCCCACCGCAAGTCCCCGGGAAACAAAATGCTCCAGGGTCGTCAGCTGCTCTGTATAGAGCAAAATATTAGGGGTAAGTCCCTGTTCCACATACCGCGCCAGCACCGCCTGGGACTGTACCGACGTTTCCTGGAAAAGAACCAGCTTCTCGTCCTTTACCTCCTCGACCCGCAGGCTCCGCCTGCGGGCCAGGGGATGGGCCGGGGCCAGACAGCAGGCCATCTTCATCCGCAGCACGGGAATGGTATGCAGTTCCTTTGCAAGAGGCTCGATATGAGGCACAATAATCACATCCTGGCGGTTGCTGGCAAGTTCGGCCAGCAGCTCATCCTGCGCCGCCTCCCGGATATGAAAACGAATGTCCGGCTTTTCCCGAAAAAAGGACTCATAGATCTGCGGCATAATCACCGAGCCTACCAGGGGCGTCATCCCAATACGCAGCGCTCTTCTCTGCCGGCTCACCTCCCGCATGACCTGTTCCACCTGGCCGGCATGCTCCAAAAGACTGTCCGTCAGCAAAAGAAACTGTTTCCCTTCCTCCGTCGGCACCATTCCCCGATGCTGCCTCTCAAAAAAGGGCACGCCAAACTCTTCCTCCAGAGCCCGAATCGCGCTGGATACGGAGGGCTGGGATACCTGCAGCTCTTCCACCGCGCTGGTAATACTGCCGTGGCGGCATACTGTCTGAAAATACCGCAGCTGTGTCAAATTCATTAAAATTCATCCTCTTTCTCTTCCGTTTTCTCACTCTTCCCATGCATCAGCTTTTTTGCTTCTTTTCTTTAAAATATAGTTTTTTTCTATATTTGTCAACTAAATTTGTATTTACAAATAATCCGCCTCTGCCTACAATAGAGGTAGAAAAAAACAGGAGGGATATTGGCATGGATTATGCAAAAGAATCTCTGAAAATGCACTATGAACTCAAGGGAAAAATCGAGGTAAAGGCCCGGGCCGCCGTAGACAATAAGGAGGCTCTTTCCCTGGCCTATACCCCCGGTGTGGCGCAGCCCTGTCTGGAAATCCAGAAGGATGTAAACAAGAGCTATGACCTGACTCGCCGCTGGAATACCGTAGCTGTTGTTACCGACGGCACCGCCGTTTTGGGTCTGGGCGATATCGGTCCCGAGGCCGGTATGCCTGTAATGGAAGGCAAATGCGTTCTGTTCAAGGCCTTTGGCGACGTGGACGCCATTCCGCTGTGCATCCGCAGCAAAGACGTGGACGAAATCGTAAAGACCGTATCGCTGCTGGCAGGCAGCTTTGGCGGAGTAAATCTGGAGGACATCTCCGCTCCCCGCTGCTTTGAAATTGAGGACAAGCTGAAAAAATGCTGCGATATCCCCATTTTCCACGACGATCAGCACGGCACGGCCGTTATCACCATGGCCGGCATGATTAATGCTCTGAAGGTGGTAGGCAAAAAGCTGGAAGATGTAAAGATTGTCACCAGCGGCGCCGGTGCGGCCGGCATCGCCATCATCAAGCTGATGATGTCCATGGGGCTGAAAAACGTAATTATGACAGACCGCAAGGGCGCTATCTATGAGGGCCGCGAGGGTCTGAACCCCATCAAGGAAGAGATGGCCAAGGTGACCAATCGCGACAAGGTAAAAGGCACTCTGGCCGAGGTCATCAAAGGAGCCGACGTCTTCATTGGCGTATCCGCTCCCGGCACGCTGACCGCAGACATGGTGAGAAGCATGGCCAAGGATCCGATTATCTTTGCCTGCGCCAACCCCACGCCTGAAATCTTCCCCGACGAGGCCAAGGCCGCCGGCGCTGCCGTGGTATCCACCGGCCGCAGCGACTTCCCCAACCAGGTCAATAATGTTCTCTGCTTCCCCGGCATCTTCCGCGGCGCTCTGGATGTACGCGCCAGCCAGATCACCGAGAATATGAAGATTGCCGCCGCCTATGCCATCGCCGGCCTGGTCAGCGATGAAGAGCTTTGCGCCGACTATATCCTTCCCAAGGCCTTTGACCCCCGGGTAAAGGACGCCGTGGCAAAGGCTACCGCCGAGGCCGCCCGAAAGGATGGCGTCGCCCGGATCTGAAGCTCTGAGGCATAAGATCTGAAACCGTGACAGGGAGAACATAACAATGGATAAAATGGAATACCGCATAGAACATGATACGATGGGCGAGGTACGCGTTCCGGCAGACCACTGCTGGGGCGCCCAGACCCAGCGCAGCAAGGAAAATTTCAAAATCGGCGGTCAGCGTCAGCCAAAAGAGATCATCTACGCCTTTGCCTGCTTAAAGGAAGCCTGCGCCAAGGCCAACGCATCTTTTGGGAAAATTACCCCCGAGCAGTCCCAGGCCATTACCCGCGCCTGCGAGGAGATCCGAGAGGGCAAATGGGATGACGAATTTCCTCTGGTGGTCTGGCAGACCGGCAGCGGCACGCAGACCAACATGAACGTCAACGAGGTTATCGCCCATCTGGCCGCCGGTCAGGGGGTAAACCTGCATCCCAACGACCATGTAAACTGTTCTCAGTCCAGCAACGATACCTTCCCCTCGGCTCTGCATATCGCCGCCGTCCTGGCGGTGACAAAGCAGGTATTGCCGGCCGCCAAAAAACTGGAGGACGCCTTTGCCGTCCTGGAGGAAAGCTATCCCAATCTGATCCGCATCGGCCGCACCCATCTGCAGGACGCCACTCCCCTGCGCTTTGCCCAGGAGGTGTCCGGCTGGCGTGAGCTGGTTGCTGCTCCCTGCCGGATGCTCAGAGCAAGCCTTGCAGAGCTTCGCAGACTCGCCATCGGGGGAACGGCGGTAGGTACAGGGCTCAACGCTCCCGCAGGCTTTGACGCAGCAGTCTGCCGTGAGCTGACCCAGCTGACCGGCACAGAGTTTGAACCGGATCTCAACAAGTTCCACGCTCTGACCAGCAAGGACGCTCTGGTCTTTGCCCATGGAGCCCTCAAAGCTCTGGCCTGCAATCTGATGAAGATCGCCAACGATATACGCTGGGAGGCCAGCGGTCCCCGCTGCGGCATCGGCGAACTGCATATTCCGGAAAACGAGCCCGGCAGCAGCATCATGCCCGGCAAGGTCAACCCCACGCAGTGCGAAGCTGTAACCATGGTTGCCGTTCAGGTTATGGGCAATGATACTGCCATTACAGTGGCCGCCAGCCAGGGAAATTTCCAGCTCAATGTATTTTTGCCTGTATCTGCCTACAATTTCCTGCTCTCGGCCCGTCTTGTTGCAGACGCTATGGAGTCCTTCCGCATCCACTGCGTGGAGGGCATCACGCCCAACGAGGAGCAGATGGCCTATAATCTGAATAATTCTCTGATGCTGGTCACCTGTCTCACGCCCCGAATCGGCTATGAGAAAGCTGCCCAGTGCGCCAAAAAGGCTCTCCACGACAATACCACTCTAAAGGAGGCCGTGCTGACCTTAGGATACCTGGATGAAGCCGCCTATGACGAGGCCGTCCAGCCGGAAAAGATGGTCTGAGACATTTCATTATTGAAAGCCATTTTTGCACAGAATTTTCAAAAGAATTATTTTTGCTGATTCATTTAAAGAAGGCTGTCCGCCCTATTTCGCAGCGGACAGCCTTCTTTTATTAACTGATACAATAAAGCCTTCAGCAAAATACCGTCGTCTCCGACAGCTCCCTGCGTCCGGGCATCTGGGGATCTATATCCCGGTATCCCAGGGCAATGACAGCCGCCACCTGCTCCTCCTGCGGGATGTGAAGCAGCTCTCTCAGTTTTTCACTGTCTCGGATTCCCATAATCAGAGTATCCAGTCCCAGATCCCTGGCCTTCAGAATCAAATGGGCATCCCGCAGTCCCAGATCGTAGGCTCCCCACTGATCGCCCAGCTCGTTGGAGGGGTTCCCTTCCTTGTCACAGCCGGACCTTCCTTTCACAAAGGTTGTGACAATAAGCACAGGGGCGTTGTGGCAATTCCTCTGATTGAAATCCGGCAGACAGCTCTCGCGGACCCTGGTAAGCATCGGCTCTTCCATGACCACATAACTGCGGGCCGTCTGGGAATTCTTCCAGGACGGAGCAAGGCAAGCCGCCTGCAAAATTTCCTCCACCGTCTCACGGCTCACGCCCTCGCCGGCCTTATAGGCCCGGATACTTCTCCTCGTGCTCATCACCTGATTCAGTTCCATATTTTTGTTACCTCCCGTCCTCTGTTTTCCAGACAAAAAGCTATCGCTTATTTTATTGTACAACAAAAGCCCGGCAAAGAAAAGCCCGGCTTTCATTGATATTCTCTTTCAGAGTCTGTTCGGGAGCCGACTCCTATGTCAGTGAATTTTCATGCCGCACAGCATCTTGACAAATGCCGGATCATCATGATTCACAATCTCGCTGTGTCCCAAATCTTTTGCTGCAATCTCGGCCATCCCCTCATCGGTAAGGGTGAAATCCCAGATGTCAATATTCTGCCCCATCCGCTCCACATGAACCGATTTGGGGATAATGGAAACTCCTCTCTGGGCATTCCAGCGCAGCACTACCTGCGCGGCGCTCTTGCCATATTTCTGTCCGATTTCCGTAAGCTTCGGATCTGTAAAGATTCCATGCTTTCCCTCTGCCAAAGGCCCCCAGGCCTGCGGAACCACGCCATATGCTTTCATGTTTTCCAGGGCGCTCTCCTGAACAAAGAAGGGATGAAGCTCTACCTGATTCACCGCCGGAATCATTTCCACGTTCTCGCAGAGATTGGCAAGAACAGCCGGATAGAAATTCGCCACGCCGACAGCCTTCGTAAGTCCTTCTCTGCAGGCCCTCTCAATCCCGCGGTAAGCGGCAAAATAATCTCCCATGGGCTGGTGAAGAAGAACCAGATCCACATAGGGCATCGCAAGCTTTTTCAAAGAGACCTTTACCGCTTCATAGGCGGTTTCCTCCGTCTTCTGATCCTGAACCCATACCTTGGTGGTAATAAAGAGCTCTTCCCGGGTGGTTATTCCCTCTGCTATGGCCCTTGCGACTCCCTTTCCCACCGCCTCTTCATTCATATATGCGGCGGCGGTATCCAAAAGCCGATAGCCGGTCTTTATCGCATCATAGACAACCTGCTCGCACTGGGCCGCGTCTGCAATCTGAAATACGCCAAATCCCTCTGCCGGCATCTTCGCTCCTGTGTTCAATGTTAAAAATTCTATGATTGATTCCTCCTTGATTATATATTTTCTTTTTGTTGTCCTATCCTGTTTCTCTGATTTTTGACATTTATTTGTACGTCAATTATTGCCGGAATTATTTTCCCTGATTATTCGCAGCAATAATCTCGTTGATACGGATGTTCTCATTGCGGTACCTGGCCTTCGGATTCTTTTCCGGTATCCGCAGCTTTATCGCCAGCATGGGACAGGCGTCGATGCAGGCCATACAGCCGATACAGCCGGCCGAATTCCAGACGCTCTTTTGTCCTTCCAAATGAAAACAGCCTTCCGGACATATCCTTTGACAGATTCCACAGCCAATACATTCCTCTGTAATCTCATACAGATTTTTCAGAAAATCCGGAGGTGTTCCTGAGAGTTTCTTCAGAAATTCTCTGTGAACCGCGCGATCCCGCTCGGTTACCGGAGCAGTCCAGCGCCTTTTTTCCGCTATATCCTCTCGAATCCGTTCCATCTGTTCATCGACCTTCTTATCCAGACGGCGCTGCTCATCCATATCAAAAGCCGGCAGAAAATTATCGGCCATCAGAATTACGTTAATGTAAGCCGGATCAATTCCGAGACTCCCGGCAAAATTTCCGGCCAGCTCTGCGGCCCCGCCGTGACGGTTGCCATATGTCAGAAGGATATAGAAATAATCCGTTTCAAATCGGGCACCCTTCAGGAATTCCTTTACCAGCTGCGGCATCTCATGGCCGAACACCGGACATACGATGCCGATGCGATCTGCCCGATACAGCTTTTCCCGGTCATGAATCGCCTGGGCAATGCTGATGGGATGTTCCTCCAGCTGCTTTGCAGCATACAGACTGTTCCCGGTTGCCGTGAAATAGAATATCATTCCGATTCACACCCTTCCCATCTCTTGTGGAATCCGTTCTCTCCTGCTATAATTATCATTGATATTTCAGCAAAGTCTTGTACGGTGTTTTTCTTTTCTATACTGGAATAATAATTGTTTTA
>CALWLM010000092.1 GCA_944381515.1 uncultured Lachnospiraceae bacterium
GCTTCTGGCGGCGAGCTATGCCTTCTACTGGGAGGTAAGCGGCCGCCTCATTCTTTATCTGGTTTTCACTACCCTGTCAATCTATGGCGTGGGGCTGGGACTTGCCGCCCTGCAGGACCGTGAGAAGGAATGCAGGAGACTGGAAAGGGAGCAGAAGGGAAGGCAGATAATGGACCGCGGAGAGAGCAGGCAGGAGAGCCGCCTGCTGCGGGCCAGATTTCAGCGAAGGAAAAAAATGCTGCTGATTCTGGGAGCCGCATTGCAGCTGGCAGTCCTTATTGTGCTCAAGTACTCGGCCTTTTTTGCTTCTAATATAAATAATCTGTCGGGGCTTCTGGGACTGTCCGCCGCCGTGCCGGTGCCCTCCTTTGTGCTGCCTGTGGGCATTTCTTTTTATACGCTGCAGGCGGTATCTTATCTGGCGGATGTCTGCCGGGGGAACATTCAGGCGGACCGCAGCCTGCCGAGGCTTGCTCTCTATATGGCCTTTTTCCCCCAGATCATGGAGGGGCCCATCTGCCGCTACGGCCAGACCGCAGAGCAGCTGTGGGAGGGCAGGCCGGTTACCTTCAGAGGGCTCGTTTTCGGAATGCAGCGCGTTGGCTTTGGCCTGCTCAAAAAAATAGTGATTGCAGACCGGCTCAATATTGTCATCAAAGAAATCTATGGAAATTATACGGCCTACAACGGCGGTATCATAGCCCTGGGAATGGTGATGTATACCTGCCAGCTGTATATGGAATTTTCGGGAACGATGGACGTGGTCATCGGAGCCGGAGAGATTTTTGGCCTGACCCTGCCGGAGAATTTCCGGCGGCCCTTTCTGGCGCGCAGTATCTCCCAGTTCTGGCACCGGTGGCATATCACCCTGGGAACGTGGTTTAAGGACTATATCTTTTATCCTATTACCACATCCCGTCCTTTGACCCGCCTGGCCCGCAGGCTGAAAGGACGGCTGGGCAGCCACGGCGCGGCTGTATTGTCCTCGGGGACGGCTCTTTTTGCTGTGTGGCTCGGCAATGGACTCTGGCATGGAGCGGGGTGGAGCTATATCTTTTTTGGAATGTATCATTTCGCCTGGATTATGTTTGAGAACATAACGGAGCCCGGGATGAAAAGCTTTGCCGGCAGACATGGGATCAACCGGGAGAGCCGGCCCTACCGGATCATGCAGATCGTAAGAACGGCGCTGATTGTCTGTGTGGGCGAGCTGTTTTTCAGGGCAGAGGGCCTTCGGGCAGGTCTGGCTATGTTTGGAAGAATGGTGACGGATTTTACACTGGCTTCTTTCCGGGACGGGACGGTTTGGCAGCTGGGAATGGATGGAAAGGATTACGGAATTGCAGCCGCAGCTCTGCTAATCGTGGCGGCGGTTCATATTCTGGCTGAGCGAGGCACGGATGTGAGAGAAAAGCTGTTCTACTGCCCGGCGGTCTGGCGGATTGCCGTCAGTCTGGGGCTGGTGCTTTTCATTATAGTATTTGGGGCGTACGGAACCGGCTATGTGCCGGTGGACCCGATCTACGCCGGCTTTTAAATGCAGGAGGATATGAGAGAATGAAGCAAATAGGTAAGCGTCTGATAGAAGCCGCTGTTTTTCTGGGGCTTCTGGGGGTGAGTCTGTTTGGTCTGTCTCTTTTGTTTCATCCGAAAGACAACCGTGAGGATTATGGGATGGATGAGATGAAGGCCAACGGCATTCTGGCTGAGCCGGAAAATTCCATCGATGTCGTTGCGCTGGGAGACAGTGAGTGCGCTCTGGCTATTTCCCCCATGGTAATGTGGAGAGAGGCCGGAATTGCCGCCTACAACTGCGGGACGGCGGGGGAGAGTCTCTATGAGACCTGCGGTTATCTGCGGCAGGCGCTGGAAAGGCAGAAGCCTCGTCTGGTGATTTTGGAGACAAATGTGATTTTTAAGGAATGCAGGCTGGAGGATTATTTGTTTGCAAAGCTGTCGCAGCTGATACCGGCCCTGCGTTATCATGATCGTTGGAAATCTCTGCGGGCAGAGGATCTGGGACCGGTTGATTACACCTGGCAGGACCCATATCGCGGCTATATGTTTTACTCGGAGATTGTGCCGGCCAATGTGGAGGAGTATATGTTCCCCAGCTCGGATGTGCGCCGCATCGCCCGCTGGGGAAAGAAGTGTCTGGACGAGATTGTAAATATGTGTCGGGAGGCAGGGGCGCAGCTGGTGCTGGTGAGCACGCCCAGCGCTCTGAACTGGAGCTATCCGAATCACAACGGCATCCAGGCTCTGGCCGATGAATACGGCCTTACCTATGTGGATATGAATCTGCTGGGGGATGAACTGGGAATTGACTGGAATACGGATACCAAGGACCAGGGGGATCATATGAATTGCTTTGGGGCCGAAAAGGTGTCAAAGTGGCTGGCCGGCTGGCTTAAGAATAACTTTGATCTGCCGGATCACAGAGGAGAGGCAGCCTACAGCCGCTGGGACGACGATCTGAAAACCTATGAGGCAGAATGGGAGAAGGTATCGTCTTGACAAACCGGCATGAATCGCATAAAATAACGATACGAGAGCGACGAACAGGAATAGTAGCCGCAGTCGACGGATACAGAGAATGGGCCGGATGCTGAGAGACCCAGCCGTACAGCGCGTGTGAACCTGCCTGGGAGCTTCCCGTGAAAAGCCGCAGGAGCAAAACGGCAGAAACGGGACGTATGGCCTGCGTTACAGGCTGCAAAAGAGCGCCGGCATGGCCGGTGAATAAGGGTGGTACCGCCGAGTTGTCTGGCCCCTGACCGGGAGACAGCTCGGCTTTTTTTGTAAACATCCGGACGCACCGCCGGCGGCAGTTTGAGGAAAATGCAGCGGAGGAGGAAGATATGTTCCAGCGAGTTGAGAAAACCAGAAAGTATCTGCGGGAATATCTGGCGCAGAGTCCTTACTTTGCCAAGAATCCGGGGCAGTTTTCCTACCGGTATCAGCATTCCCTGCGGGTGGCGGCCATCGGGGCCCGGATTGCCAGAGCGGACGGCCTGGATGAGGAGGCGCTGACTCTGGGCTGTTTGCTCCATGATATCAGCTACGGGCGGGAGTTTGTGACCCAGGAGGACTGGCTGAATCACGGCAGAGAATCCGCCCGGATCGCCAGACCATGGCTGTTGGACTTGGGTCTTGCTCCGGCAAAGGTGGAGGAGATCTGCTATGGAATTGCCATCCATGTGGACGATGAAGCGGATTTTGCGGGAGAGAAGACGGTGCTGGCCGGGCTGATCGGGGACTGCGACAATATTGACCGCTTTGACGTTTACCGGGTGTATGAGCTTTTGGAGGTCAACGGCTTCAGCCAAAAGGAGACCGGGGAGCAGCTTGCGTGGCTGGAGGCGGTTCTGCCGCCGGTCCGGCAATACCGGGAGCTTGCGATGTCTTCGCCGGCAGCCACGGCGATGTGGCGGGACCGGCTTGATTTTCAGGTGAATTTCTACGAGCGTCTGTACCGGCAGCTGAGCGGGCCTTCAGAGGAATGGCCGGATGAGAGGCAGGAAAAGCAGTCGGAAGAGCAGCCGGAGAAAGATTAAGGCAAGGATTATTATCAGAGATTTCGTGCAAGCTTATTACTTGGCTTATTATTTATGAGCAAAAGAGTAAGGCCAAGAGAGTTAAGAAAAATCAGAAAGCAAGAAGAACAAGAAAAATAAAGCTAAGAGGAGAGAGAATATGGCAAAGGAAAAGAAACTGGTAGAGGCCATCACGTCCATGAACGAGGATTTCGCTCAGTGGTATACGGATGTGGTGATCAAGGCGGAGCTGATCGATTACTCCAGCGTCCGGGGCTGCATGGTGATCAAGCCGGCGGGATATGCCCTCTGGGAGAATATTCAGAAGGAGCTGGACGCCCGGTTTAAGGAGACCGGCGTGGAGAATGTGTATATGCCGATGTTTATCCCGGAGAGCCTTCTGCAAAAGGAGAAGGATCATGTGGAGGGCTTTGCGCCGGAGGTGGCCTGGGTGACCCACGGCGGCATGGAGGAGCTGCCGGAGCGGCTCTGCGTGCGTCCCACCTCGGAGACGCTGTTCTGCGATTTCTATGCCAAGGAGGTAGAGTCCTACCGCGACCTGCCCAAGCTTTACAATCAGTGGTGCTCGGTGGTGCGTTGGGAGAAGACGACCCGTCCTTTCCTGCGGTCCCGCGAGTTCTTATGGCAGGAGGGACATACGGCCCACGCCACGGCTGAGGAGGCGGAGGAGCGTACCAAGCAGATGCTCAATGTCTATGCGGATTTCTGCGAGGAGGTACTGGCTATCCCGGTGATCCGCGGTCAGAAGACGGATAAGGAGAAATTTGCCGGAGCTGAGTCCACCTATACCATTGAGGCTATGATGCACGACGGCAAGGCGCTGCAGTCCGGTACCAGCCATAACTTCGGCGACGGCTTTGCCAGAGCCTTCGGCATCCAGTATTCCGATAAGAATAATCAGCTCCAGTACGTCCATCAGACCTCCTGGGGTATGAGCACCCGTATCATCGGCGCTATCATTATGACCCATGGCGATGACAGCGGACTGGTGCTGCCGCCGAGGATTGCTCCCACGCAGGTGACGGTCATCCCGATTCAGCAGCGCAAGGAGGGAGTCCTGGAGAAGGCAGAGGAGCTGCGCCGTATCCTGGCAGCGGCCGGCATCCGCGTAAAGACCGATGCTTCCGACAAGAGTCCGGGATGGAAATTCAGCGAGCAGGAGATGAGAGGAATCCCGATCCGCGTGGAGATCGGCCCGAAGGATATCGAGGCGGGACATGCCGTGCTGGTGCGCAGAGACACCAGAGAGAAGATTACCGTGCCCTTTGAACAGCTGGCCGAAGAGACGGCCAGACTCCTGGATACGATCCAGAGCGACATGCTTGAGAGAGCCAGAGAGCACAGAGACGCTCATATCTATACGGCTGAGACCTACGAGGAGTTTAAGGAGACCATCGAGCACAAGCCTGGCTTCGTAAAGATGATGTGGTGCGGCGACGAGGCCTGCGAGAACAAGATCAAGGAGGATACCACGGCTACCTCCCGCTGCATGCCTTTCGTCCAGGAGAAGATCGGCGACGTCTGCCCGGTCTGCGGCCGTCCGGCTAAGGCCATGGTAATCTGGGGCAAAGCATATTGATGTCTGTTTCAGATATTTGCTGATTTATGCTGTCACACAATTTTGCGGAAAAGCTGGTGGCAAATCTATAAGAAAATGCGAAAGAGAAGGACGCGGGATTTATTTTCCCTGATCCTTCTCTTTTTTGGTGTGCGGTATAGATGTGATATACTGCCGTTAAAGTTTTTGGATGCTGCTTACATGTGCTTATCCAGATACCGCAGACGGACGAGATACACAATCTGGCTGATAATGAACACGGCTATGATGCTGAAGCAGGAGACTTCATTCATATAACCTGCAAAAATCAGGGCGAACAGGACCAGGGCCATAAGCGTGGTCATCACCTGAAAGCCGCTGGCCATGGCTGCGGCAGTCGCCGGGGAGGGTCTGGGATGGTTGTTTAGAAAATCTTTTGTCGCAATTCTTCGCAAACTGTGCTAAGATGTAAGCATCCCTGTTTCAGAGAGGAGTATAAGGCCATGACAAAGAAAATCCATATCGATATGCCGCCTGCTGCCGCCCGCATAGTAGGCCGGCTGCAGCAGGCCGGATACGAGGCCTATGTGGTGGGCGGCTGCGTGCGGGATTCTGTTCTGGGACGGACGCCGGGGGACTGGGATATCACCACCTCAGCGCTGCCGGACCAGGTAAAGGCCCTGTTTCGCCGTACCATCGATACGGGGATTCAGCATGGAACGGTGACGGTCATGGACGGAGCGGACGGCTATGAGGTGACGACCTACCGGCTGGACGGAATCTATGAGGACGGGCGTCATCCCAGGGATGTGGAATTTACCTCCAGTCTGACAGAGGATTTAAAGCGGAGAGATTTTACAATCAATGCCATGGCCTACAACGACACCGACGGTCTGGTGGATCAATTCGGCGGCCTGGAAGACCTGCGGCGGGGCGTGATCCGCTGTGTGGGCTGCGCAAGAGAGAGATTTTCCGAGGACGCCCTGCGGCTGATGCGGGCCGTACGTTTTTCGGCTCAGCTGGGTTTTGCAGTGGAGGAAGAGACTCTGCTGGCGGCAAAGGAGCTGGCTCACACCCTCTCCAAGGTAAGCAAAGAGAGGATTCAGACGGAGCTTAATAAGCTTCTGGTCTCGCCCCATCCGGGTTATTTCCGGCTGCTCTATGAGACGGGAATGACGAAGGTGGTATTGCCGGAATTTGACGTGCTGATGGAGCTGCCGCAGCGAAATCCCTTCCACCGCTACACAGTGGGCGAGCATACCTTAAAGGCTGTGGAGGCTGCGCCGCCCCGGCTTGCCGTAAGGCTTACGATGCTGCTGCACGATGTGGGCAAGGGCTGGACCGGCACCACGGATGAGAAGGGCTGCGATCATTTTTATGGCCATGGGGCGGAAAGCACGAAGTGGGCCGAGACCTTTCTGCGTGGATTGAAATACGACAATCACACGATACAAAAGGTGTGTCTGCTGATTAAGTGGCATGATTATGCCCTGCATGCCGACAAAAAGGATATCCGGCGGCTGATGAGCAAGGTGGGGCCGGAGAATTTCCCGGATCTTCTGGATGTCTTTGAGGCGGACACCCTGGCCAAAAGCGATCTTGCCATATCCCTGATTATGCCGGAGCTTGCCAAGATCCGGCAATTGACCGCGCAGATTCAGAAGGATCAGGAGTGCGTATCCCTGGCGGATCTGGCGGTAGGGGGAAACGACCTGATTGCGGCCGGTATGAAGCCGGGCCCGCAGCTGGGGCAGGAGCTGAAGAGACTTCTTGAGCTGGTGCTGGAAGATCCCGCCTGCAATACCAGAGAGTATCTGCTGTCCCAGATCGGAAAGATAACCTGATATGATAACGCGATCCGATAACATGATAAAATGGGTCGGGTCAAAGGATCTTTTGTCTCTTATGATGTCAGACATAGATAGAAACAGCAAGAATAAAAAGAAATGAGGTAGAAAAAAGTGAAACCGGAGTTATTTTCCATAGGTCCCTTTACTGTGTACAGCTACGGGCTGATGATTGCCATCGGTGTAATCATGGCTGTGGTGGTAGCGGAGAAGCGGGCCCCAAGGTACAATCTGAACGGGGATCATATCTTTAATATTGCAATCTGGGGCGTAGTGGGAGGCGTCGTGGGCGCCAAGGTACTGTACTGGATCGTAGAGCTGCCTTCGATTATTCAGGACCCCTCGATTATTCTGAATATCGGAGAAGGGTTTGTGATATACGGCGGAATCCTGGGCGGAATTCTGGGCGGCTTTTTCTACTGCCGTTACAAGAAAATAAGCTTTCTCAAGTACTTTGACCTGGCTATGCCTTCGGTGGCTTTGGCCCAGGGCTTTGGACGCATCGGCTGTCTGATGGCGGGCTGCTGCTACGGCAGGGAAACGGACAGCTGGTTTCACATTGTATTTACGCAGTCTCATATAGCGCCCAACGGCGTTCCGCTGATTCCTACGCAGATTATTTCGAGCGCTGCGGATTTCCTGCACTTTTTTGTCCTTGTGTGGCTGGCAAAAAGGACAAAGGGAGACGGACAGGTGGCTGGCTTTTATCTGATTTTTTACAGCATCGGCCGTTCTTTGATCGAGCTTTTGCGGGACGACCCCAGAGGAGCGGTGGGAGGACTTTCCACCTCCCAGTTTATTTCCCTGTTTATTCTGCTTGCCGGAATAATTATCGTCGTGGCCTGCGGACGCAGAGGAAAAAAGGAAGCTGCCCAATAACCCTGCGGTATATATTGCATAACGAATCGAGACTTCTGCGGAGGTCTCGATTTTTTTATAATGTAGACAGCTGTTTATGTTTAAGGCGGCGGGCGCTGCGGCCGTTCTTTGCGGCGGAAGCAGGACGGCCCGGGAAGGATGGAGATCAATTTATGAGAAGACGGATTTTGAAAACGGCAGCGATTTGGTTGGTTCTGACGGCGGCTCTGATGCTGGCCGGCTGCGGGCAGCGGCGGGAGAGCGAGACGCAGGCGAGAGTGAAAGAGGAGGAAACGGCAGCGGATACGCAGAATGCGGAGACTGTCCGGAATACACAGGAAACACAAGAGGATGCAGGAGCGGGTACGGGAGAGAGCGAGAGCGCAGGAGAGAATGTGGGAGGGAATGCAGGAGAGGATGCAGGTGAAAATATGGCTCAGACAGAGATAGAAGCTCCCTATACGGTGGATACGCCTATCGAGGATGTGATAAACGATCCGGTTTTTGGCGATTACGGCCGGCTGATTTTTCCGGCAGACGACTGGTATTACAGCGGGGATACGCTGGGCGAGCTCAGTCTGACCTGGTACAACAATATTGATCCGGACAAAACGATGGAGATTGCCAATTACCTTCGGGAGCAGGCGGCGGCCGGGGAGACGGTTTTCTATGATATCTATACGGAGGAGGAGAAGGCGGCGGACCCGGCGAAGGAGGACACGGGACTGTTTTTCTTCCGGGGCGAAGAGGGCGCCAGATTTGCGCTGTGCAATGCGGGCGGCGGCTTTGCCTACGTGGGCGCC
>CALWLM010000093.1 GCA_944381515.1 uncultured Lachnospiraceae bacterium
CTGGTATTTTGCCAATCGCTTTGCTAAAATACAAATATAAGAAATAATCCTGCGGCCGGAGATGGCAGTTCCCGGCGGCGGGCTTCTGTAATAAAAAGAGAATGGTGAGTGATAGAGATGAAAAACAAGATTCTGGTAGTAGACGATGAGAGCAGGATGCGCAAGCTGGTTAAAGATTTTCTGGTGCGCCGTGATTTTGAGGTGCTGGAGGCAGGAGATGGAGAAGAGGCGGTGGATATCTTCTTTCAGGAGAAGGATATCGCTTTGATTATTCTGGATGTAATGATGCCGAAGATGGATGGCTGGGAGGTGTGCCGCACAATCCGCAAGCATTCCCAGGTGCCGATCATCATGCTGACGGCCAAGGGGGAGGAGCGGGATGAACTCCTTGGATTTGAACTGGGAGTGGACGAGTATATTTCCAAGCCTTTCAGCCCCAAGATTTTGGTGGCTCGGGTGGAGGCTATTTTGCGCCGCAGCGGCGGCCTCAGCGCCGATGTGCTCACGGCCGGGGGAATTACTCTGGATAAAACGGCTCATTTTGTTACCGTAGATGGAGAAAAGGTGGAGTTAAGCTTCAAGGAGTTTGAGCTTCTGGAGTATTTTATGGAAAATCAGGGAATTGCTCTCTCCAGAGAGAAGATTTTGAATAACGTATGGAATTATGATTATTTCGGAGAGGCCCGCACCATCGATACGCATGTAAAGAAGCTGCGCAGCAAGCTGGGAGCAAAGGGCGATTACATCAAGACGATCTGGGGTATGGGCTATAAGTTTGAGGTTGAGTGATGAAACATACAATTAGAGGGAAATACACCCTGGTCATCACCGGGCTAATAGGCGTGCTGATTGTGGTGCTCTGCCTGATGAACAGCCTGTATATGGAACGGTACTATATCTCGGAGAAGATTGATACCATGAAGGAGACCTACAGTCAGGTCAATCTGATTCTGACCGAGGGGTCTGTAGATGATGAGAATACGCGCTACAGCATCGGTAAAATTTGCGAAAACGGAAATACATCCGCTCTGCTTTATGTAGACGGAGCCTGGCTTACAGTTGGGTATGAAAACCGGCTGGAGCAGCAGATGTACAGCTTACTGCTGGGACAGCTGGGAGATGACGTTCAGCTTTTGGAGAGCGCGGATGAATATATGATTTATCAGGGCTATGACAGCAAGCTGAACACCTCCTATCTTTTGTACATCGGCTTTTTGGATGAAGGTGGTCCCTGTTTTCTGCGCAGTTCCCTGACAAGTTTGAAGGAAAGCGCCGTTATTGCCACCCGTTTTACCTGGATCATAGGTACTGTGCTGATTGTAATCAGTATATTTTTGGGGTCGATTATCTCCCGGCAGATCAGCGGCCCTATCACCCGTCTGTCGCATATTGCAGATCGAATGGCCCATATGGATTTTTCTGTGCGGTACGAGGGAAAAGAGACCGATGAGATCGGGCTGTTGGGCAACAGTATGAACTACATGGCGCAAGAGCTGGAAAATCGGATCAATGAACTGAGGCGGGCCAATGAGCAGCTGCAGAGGGATATTCGGGAGAAGGTCAAGGTAGACGAGATGAGAAAGGAGTTTATCTCCAATGTTTCTCATGAACTGAAGACCCCTATCGCGCTGATTCAGGGCTATGCGGAAGGGCTTCTGGATGGAATCAGCGAAGATCCGGAAAGCATGAGCTATTACTGTGAGGTCATTGTGGATGAGGCCGGCAAGATGAACCAGCTGGTACGCAAACTTTTGACGCTCAACCAGATCGAATCCGGTATCAACCGGGTGGAGCTGGTGGATTTCGATCTGACCTCTCTGGTGAAGGGCGTGCTGCATTCCTTTGCGATTATGGTGCAGCAGAAAAACATTGAGGTGGAGTTTGATTCCAGCAAGAAGGTGACAATTCGGGCGGATGAGTTCATGATGGAAGAAGTGGTCCGCAACTATATCAGCAATGCAATCAATCATATAGACGGAGAGAGGCGGATTGCGGTGGAAATACTGCAGACGCCGGAGAAAACGAGATTTTCTGTTTTCAATACAGGTCAGCCTATTCCGGAAGGCGAGCTGAATAATGTGTGGCAGAAGTTCTATAAGGTGGACAAGGCAAGAACAAGAGAGTACGGCGGCAGCGGGATTGGTCTGTCTATCGTCAAGGCTGTTATGGACTCCCATAAGGGCACATGCGGCGTGTACAATACGGAAGACGGGGTTTGCTTCTGGTTTGAGTTAAAGCGTCTGGAACTGCCGGCTGTGGTAACTGCCGTTCCGCAGGCGGTAAAACCGCAGGAGCGCAAATTTCAGGAGAGAAAATTCCAGGAGAGAAAATCCGTCCAGAAACGGGGAGGAAAAGAGAGCAGAAAGGACACAAATTTTCTGTTTTTCTAACAAAGACTTTACAAGGATTTAACATAGATTATATAATATGGTCGTGTATGTGTACTTTCTGTAAAGAACGTTAAAAAACAAAAAGAGAGGGAAATGAAATGTCCATTTTCAATGTACTGTCTCTGATCGGCGGTCTGTCACTGTTCCTGTTTGGAATGAATGTAATGGGGGCAGCCCTGGAGCGCAGAGCCGGCAGCAAGCTCAAGCACTTTTTGGAGGTGCTGACAGCCAGCAAAATGAAAGGCTTTCTGCTGGGACTGGGAGTTACGGCCGTAATCCAGAGTTCTTCAGCTACCACGGTGATGGTGGTAGGCTTTGTCAATTCCGGTATTATGACCCTTAAGCAGGCCATTAACATCATCATGGGCGCCAATGTGGGAACCACGGTGACGGCCTGGATTCTCAGCCTGACCGGTATCGAGAGCGGCAATTTTCTGGTTCAGATGCTCAAGCCGTCCTCCTTTACGCCGATTCTGGCATTGATTGGTATTATCCTGTATATGTTTGTAAAGGACAGCAAAAAGAAGGATACCGGTACGATCCTTCTGGGATTTGCGGTCCTGATGTTCGGTATGGAGACCATGTCTTCGGCGGTGGAGCCTCTGGCTGAGGTGGATGAGTTTCGCAATATCCTGCTGATGTTTTCCAATCCCATTTTCGGCGTTTTGGCCGGAGCGGTTATCACGGGCATCATCCAGAGTTCTTCGGCCTCCGTGGGTATCTTGCAGGCGCTGTCCGCCACCGGACAGGTGACCATGGGAACGGCCATTCCCATTATCATGGGACAGAATATCGGCACCTGCGTAACGGCTCTTCTTTCTTCTACAGGCACAACCAAAAATGCAAAGAGAGCGGCGTTTGTTCATCTGTATTTCAACATTGTGGGTACGGTAGTGGTGATGATTGCCTTTTATGGGCTCAATGCCATTTTCCATTTCCCTATTGTGAATATGCAGGCAACGGAGCTTTCCATTGCCATTGCCCATACCTCCTTTAATGTGATCTGCACCTGCCTGCTGCTGCCTTTCTCCGGCTTATTGGAGAAGCTGGCCTACGCTACGGTGCGGGGAGAGGATAACGAGGAGGATATCGAGCCGCTGGACGAGCGGCTTTTGGCCACGCCCTCCATTGCCCTGGAGCAGTGCCGGCTTACGGTCTGCGATATGGCCCTTCTGTCTCAGGAAGCCCTGGAAAACGCCATCAAGACGCTGGATGGCTATGACGAAAAAACAGCCGCTATGGTTCGGGAGGCTGAGAGCCGGGTGGACCGCTACGAGGATATGCTGGGGAGCTATATAATCCAGCTGGCGGCAAAGGATATGAGCGAGGAAGACAATAACGAGTCGATGAAGCTTTTGCATGTCATCGGAGATCTGGAGCGGATATCCGATCATGCGGTTAATATTCTGGAAGTGGCGGAGGAGATGCGAGATAAGCAGATTACCTTCTCCGGCAAGGCCAAGAAGGAGCTGTCCGTTCTGTGCGCTGCCGTTCGGGAGATCGTGGATATGGCAGTAAAGGTATGTGAGAAGGAGAGCCTCGAACTGGCGGCGGATATTGAGCCTCTGGAGGAGGTTATCGACGCCATGCACGACAAGCTGAGGCTGCGCCATACCAAGAGATTGCAGGATGGCGAATGCACGGTGGAACTGGGCTTTGTGTACTCAGATCTGTTGATTGACCTGGAGAGAATCGCCGATCACTGCTCCAATATTGGCGGCTGCGAGATTGAGATGGAGGAGGGACTTTCCGACGTCCATCAGTATCTCAAAGGCGTTCGGGACAAGAACAATGAGAAGTTTGAGGACAAGTGCAGAGAATACAAGCAGAAATATCAGCTGCAGTCTCTGTAATATAATAGCAATAGCACGAAATGCTATGTGTGAAAAATAAAGAGAAGAAAAGAAGCGCTGGAAGCAGGCCGTTTTGACCTGCCCCGGCGCTTCTTGCAATTGCCCGGAATGTCAGCGCCGAGCGGCGCAAAGGCTTCGATGCACACAGGACCCTTTCCCGCCAGCCGGCTGACCAGGCCGGCTGCGGTGGGATGGGAGACAGCCAGGTATTTTTGTATCTTCTGCATCCGATCA
>CALWLM010000094.1 GCA_944381515.1 uncultured Lachnospiraceae bacterium
CAATCCTCGATTTCTTCCTCCAGCTGCTCCTTCCGGCCGCGGAAGGAGGTGTCTGCAAGAAGCTTTTCCAGGCGCAGCTTTTCCTGCGTGAGCCGGTTTATGGCGGAATCCAGTCCGGGGTCCAGCAGGGATTCCCGCTGCTTTTTTTCTGCCCGCAGCCGGGACAGGGCGCGGTCGCAGTGGATGGAGGGATCGCCGGACTGGCGTATGTCGGAAAAACACATTGCCAGCTGCTCGGCCAGAGAAGCATCCGGCGCGGCGCGCAGCTGCCGGATGCTGATGGTGTTGGAGAAGACGGACTCGGTCAGCCCTTCCAGTATTTCCTCCGGCAATTTGCCGCTGGCGCACAGGACGCTTCCCTGCCCTTCTTTAGTCAGACGGCAGGATTTTTTGTCGGAGCGAAGGCTGCGCTCCACCGTGCAGGTCAGATCATCGCTTTCAAAAGAGAGGCTACCTCCGTAGGCGCCGTCATGTTCCCAGGGAAGATAACGGGAATACAGATCGCTTCTGGCGGCTTTGCCCCTGGACCGCTCCAGCCCAAAGAGCATGGCGCCGATGAAGGCATGCAGGGTGGATTTGCCGGATTCGTTGGGGCCGCTGATTACATGAATGCCGTCCTGAAAGGAGAAGGAGCGCCGATAGAATTTTCCGAATCCAAAGATATCGGCTCGCAAAAGCTTCATTGCTGCGCCTCCTCTCCCAGACAGGCCCGTACGCCGAAGGCCAGAGCCCGGTCGCGTAAGGGGCCGGGAGGCTGACGCCTCATTTCCGAGATAAACTGTCCGAGAAGATCGCCGGAGTGCTCAGATAAAAGCCGGTCGTAGTCCACGGCGATACGGGTGCGGTCCTCCCATCGGGCTACCGGGCAGGGAAGGGACAGAGGGGTGGAAAAATCCGTGTCCATGTTCCGTTCTCCCTGAATGGTGATTACATAGTAGCGTTTCCCTTTCCCGGAGGCCATGGCCTTTTCCAGGGAGAGAGCCAGCTTTTCCCGGGTGGTGCCGGCATTTACCGTGACGGACAGGGGAATGTAGGAAGCTGTTGCGCTGGGGATAAAGGTCAGGCGGGTGCGGGCTCTGGTAACGTCGGCTTCAATGACCCCCCGGCTGCCTGTATCGGTACAGTCCAGAGGTTCGGGAGAGCCGCACCAGGCCAGACGCAGATCCTCGCACAGCTGAGGCTTGTGAATATGTCCCAGAGCCGCATAATGAAAGCCGGCGGCGGCCAGCCGCTGCTTATCCATGGGAACGTGACCCGCGTCGCCGCCATGAGCTAACAGAATATGAATGTAACCGTCATTGGGGACATGCAGATGATCGCAGAGAGCCTCCCGCACCTCCGCCTGATGATAACTGAAACCATGTATTACTACGCCCAGATCGGAGAGGAGGACCGAATCCGGACGGGGAGAATCGATAAAGATAACATTGTCGGACCAGGTGAAATTCCGATAATGGGAGTGGGGCGACAGGCAGTCGTGATTGCCGGCAATCAAAACCACCGGCGTGGGAGCAAGAGACGCCAAAAGAGAGTCCGCCTCCTTTAATTCCCTTGCCAGAGGCTGGCGGTGAAACAGATCGCCGGCGATCAGCAAAAGATCCGCCCGTTTTTCTTTGGTTGTCCGAACGATAAAGCGGAAGGTCTGCCACAGGGCCTCGCTCCTTTCGTCACTCCAGGGCTGTCCCCGGTCGGGGCGCATCCCCAGGTGTAAATCTGCTGTATGTATAATTTTCATCTGTGTTCTCCCTAAATCTTTTCATCCTGCCCAGGTATCCATCAGGATCATTACAATCACGCCCATAAGCAGAGAGTAGGTGGCCAGTCTCTCGTGGCCGCCGCTGTGGGTCTCTGGAATCATCTCGTCGCTGATTACATAGAGCATGGTGCCGCCGGCGAAGGCCAGGGCAAAGGGCAGGACCGCTCCGGAAATACCTGCGGCGAAATAGCCGATGAAAGTACCGATTACTTCCACCAGACCGGTCAGGGAGGCGATCAGAAAGGCGCGCCCTTTGCTGACTCCGTTCAGGAGCATGGGTGAAATGATTATCATCCCTTCGGGAATATTCTGAAGAGCGATGCCTAGGGCTACCGTCAGGGCGCTGCCGGGGTCTCCGCCGCCGGAGCTGACGCCGGCGGCCAGACCTTCCGGCAGGTTGTGGATGGCTATGGCCATCACGAATAGAAGCACTTTATTCAGCGAAGCATTGTGCTCATGGGATTCGATGTCCACGCCGGTCAAATGATGCAGGTGGGGAGTCAGACGGTCTGCGGCATTCAGAAAGAAGGCGCCGCAGAGGATGCCCGCCGCGGTCATCCAGATGCCGCTCTTTCCTGCGGTTTCCATGGAGGGCAGGATCAGTCCCAGAATGGCGGCGGCCAGCATGACGCCGGCGGCAAAGCCGAGAATGGCGTCAGACATTCTGCGAGAGACATTTTTAAACAGAAATCCGATTAAAGCACCGACAACGGTAGCGCCGCCGATGCCCAGGGCGGTGAGAATGACAATATCCATAAGAATTTATATCCTTTTCATATAAAGCCGGTAAAAATTTATGGGAACAAATGAAAAAAGACAGACTTATTTTCTGCATTCCTATCATAGCATATGCCCAGCAGAAAAAACAAGGGCCCCAAAGCTGCGATTGTTTTTTCTGCCGGAGATTGTTATAATGAGAGAAAATATTTGTCCCTTGCCAGGCAGCGCCGGCAAAAGGGACAGCCGGGCCGGATGGCCGTAAAACACGAGAAGGAGGAACGAGAGGATGCGTCTGACGAGAGAGGATGCCTGGAAGCTGTTTCGGGAGTACAATGAGAGCGATTCGCTTATCAAGCACGGTCTGGCCGTGGAAGGCGTGATGCGCCGCTTTGCCCGCCGCTATGGGGAGGACGAGGAAAAATGGGGCATCGTAGGCCTGCTGCATGATCTGGATTATGAGAAATATCCCGACGAACACTGCATCAAAACACAGGAAATCATGCGGGAGCGGGGCATTGACGAAGATTATATTCATGCGGCAGCCAGCCATGGATATGGTTTGTGCTGTGATGTAAAGCCGGAGGAAACGATGGAGTGGGTGCTTTACACCATCGATGAACTGACAGGGCTGGTAAATGCCGCCGCTTTGATGCGTCCGTCGAAGAGTGTCATGGACATGGAGGTCAAGTCGGTGCGCAAAAAATTTAAGGACAAGCATTTTGCCGCCGGAGTCAACCGGGACGTGGTGATAAAAGGCGCTGAAATTCTGGGACTTTCTCTGGACGAGGTTATTGAGGAGACGATTTTGGGTATGCGGGAAGTGGCGGACGCCATCGGCCTGGGAATGGACTGAGCGTTCGCCCGTGTATTCGCCCGGACGTTTGCCTTAAGCATCCGCCTGGGGGTTGTCCGGGGGATAATCCGGATATTTTCTGAGAGCGTTTCATCGTATCTGCCGTCATGCTGCCCTGGCTTATCTGCGGCCGGGGCAGCATGGACAATATTTGGATTTGCTTTGGCCTCTGCCTTCAATTCAGCTCATACTGCTTGACACATTTGAGCAGGAATTGATAGCGCAGCTGAGCCGCCTTCCATTCATAGATATAGCAGTCCACCATGGTGGGATCTACAGCCTGCTCAAAACCAGCCAGGGCGCAGTCGATGACGCCCTTTGTCCGGAGCAGTTCCTTGTGAAGACTATCCAGCTCAGCCTGTCTTTTCAGTCTTGCCTCTTTTTCCTGTTTGGTCATCTCGCTTACCACCTCACTGTCTTGTCGCTAATTCTATTATAATCCAGAACTGGCAGGGCTATTCAGAATTTGGGAAAATATGTTTATTTTAAAATGCTCTTGACAAGCGGTCCGTTATCTGGCACAATATTAGTAACATATTCGATGCAGGAATTTTTTCCTGATATCATCTATTCGATTCATTTGTTTTCTCATTTTGTTTTTTCATAATGATGTTTCATGGCGATGTCCCCGCGGCGGGATTTCTCTTCCGGATTCTCCGGAGAATTTTTCATTGATTTATTTTGTTCCTGTCATTTTTCTTTCCTTCTTTTCTTTTTTCTTGCTTATTTGTGTTGGTCATCGGGCTTTCTTCGTGTTTAATCTGTTTATACCCTATTTAATTTGTTTACATTTAATTTGTTTACACCCTGTTTGATCTGTTTGCACCCGGCAGATTGGGAAATAAGAGCTTGCAATTTTAACAGAATCCGGATGGATTCCGAAGGGAGGCAATATGCAGTCAGGTATTGTTGGAATCTGGGACGGAGACCGGGACTATGCCCTTCGGCTGAGTGAATATCTGCGCAGCCGGGCAGGATGTCCGTCCCGGGTGGTGTGCTATGGAGAGGAGGACCGCCTTAAGGCGGCTGTGGAGTCAGGACAGGTGATGGCGGTTTTGGCGGGCCGTCCTGTGGCGGAGCGTTCATGGGTTCGCAAAACGGCGGTGCTGACGCTTACGGAGGCGCGGGAGGCCTCTGCGGGGGCGGTTTGCAAATATCAGCCGGCCGGACAGATTGCCCGCGCGCTGATGGAGCTCAGCCTTTGGGATGAACAGGCGTCTGCGCCGGCCCTTGTGACTGCCAGACTTCGCGGGATCTATTCTCCTCTGGGCGGATGCCTCAAGACCTCTCTGGGTCTGGTTATGGGGAGTATACTGGCGGAGGAGAGGAGCTGCCTGTTTGTCAGCCTGGAGGCCCATGCGGGATTTCGGACCTTATTTGAGAGGCAGTATCCTGTGGACTTATCCGATCTCTTTGCGTTGGTGCGCAGAGACGGCAGGCTGGCGGACGGCCTGCCGGGAGCGCTGCAATCCTTTGGAAGACTCCGATATATTCCGCCGGTGATTTGGCCGGAGGATGTGCGGGAGGCAGAGAAGGAGGAACTGAAAAAGCTGCTGTCCGCTCTGGCTCATTTGGGTCAGTTTGAGGAGATCGTTATTGACGTGGGGCAGGATTTGGCCAGGCCGGAGGAGGTTTTGGACTGGTGCGATAAAATCTACCGGCCGGAAAAGGACGACGCTTTTTCGCGGGCGAAGCTTGCCGAGTACGATACGTATCTGCGTGACAGCGGGCGGGAGGAGCTGCTGGCCCGCACGGAGCGTATAGAGCTGGGCGAACTGGCAGCAGACGGATATGGAGGCAGGCTGTCGCAGTGGCAGCGCTGGGAGCAGATGATTCCGCTGGTGCGCAGAGTACTGGAGAAAGAGGAGCGGGAGGATGCCGGAGACGATTGAGGAGAGCTGCCGCAGAGAGGTGCTGAGGCGGGCGGCCGGAGCGGAAGAGTTAAATGACCGGAGTTTATATGAGGTGATCGACAGGGTGCTCTGTGAAAAGGCCAAGGAGGCCTATCTTACGCTGGCGGGACGCACTGCCATGAGGCGGCGCCTGTTTGATTCTTTCAGGCGTCTGGATATTCTTCAGGAGCTGCTGGAGGATGAGACGGTGACCGAGATCATGGTCAATGGCCACCGGGATATCTTCGTGGAAAGGGACGGCAAGGTATTTCGGTGGCAGGGCCATTTTGAAAGCCGGCAGAAGCTGGAGGATGTGATTCAGCAGATCGTGGCGCGGGTTAATCGGGTAGTCAATGAGTCCTCTCCCATGGTGGATGCCCGTCTTCCCGACGGTTCCCGGGTCAACGTAGTGCTGCCTCCGGTGTCCCTGGGCGGCCCGGCTCTGACGATCCGCAAATTTTCACGTAATCCCATCACAATGGATCAGCTGATCCGCTGGGGATCCATCGGCGAGGAGCCTGCTGCCCTTTTGAAGCTTCTGGTTCGGGCCCGTTATAACATATTCATATCCGGGGGAACCGGCTCGGGCAAAACCACATTTCTCAATGCTCTTTCTCAGTATATTCCCAATGACGAACGGGTAATCACCATAGAAGATTCGGCGGAGCTCAGACTCTTGGAACAGCCGGATTTAATCCGGCTGGAGACGAAAAGCAGCGCGGGCATATCCATCCGCCAGCTGATTCGGTGCAGTCTGCGGATGAATCCGGACCGGATTATTGTGGGAGAGGTCCGAGGGGAGGAGGCTCTGGACATGCTTCAGGCTATGAATACCGGTCATGACGGTTCCCTGAGCACGGGACATGCCAACAGTCCGTCGGATATGCTGATGCGGCTGGCTACGATGGTGCTGATGGGAGCGGAGCTGCCTCTGGCTGCGATCAACAGCCAGATTGGTTCGGCCATTGATATTTTGATACATTTAGGCAAGCTAAGGGATGGCAGCAGAAAGGTTTTGTCGGTGATGGAGGTGAGTAACGATGGAGAAGGGAAAATACGGCTTGCTCCGATCTATGAGTTTGAGGAGACCGGGACCGCCAAAGACGGCAGAGTGTGCGGACGCTGGAGAAGGGAGGCGCGGGGGCCTTCCGACATGCGAAAGCTTGTCCTGGCGGGATTGGGGGATCAACTATAAGGAGTACAGGCTGTCCGTGCGGGAATGGATCTTCTATGGGGCTGCCGGGGCCGGACTGGCTTTGCTGATTGATTTCATTTTCTACCGCAGCCTGATTTTTCTGGTTCTTTTGTCGCCTCTTACCGTGATCTTTCCCCGCGCCATGGCCCGCCGCCTGAGAAAAAGAAGACAGGAAAAACTGGCCAGCCAGTTCAAGGACGCCATACTGGCTCTGTCTGCCGCTCTTCAGGCGGGATATTCGGCGGAAAATGCCTGGAGTGAGGCTTATGAGGAAATGGTCTGCATCTATGGAAAAGACGGAATGATTACCCGGGAGCTTGCGCAGATGGTACGCGCCATTGCGATCAATGAAACGCCGGAAAACGTGATCCTGGAGTTTGGAGCCCGTTCGGGCCTTGCGGAGGCGGAGAGCTTTGCAGAAGTCTTTTGTCTGGCCAAGAGAAGCAGCGGAGATCTGGTGGCGATCATAGACAACACGGCGCGAACCATCGGCGAGAAGCTGCGGGTAAGGGAGGAAATAGCCACGGTGACGGCGGCGAAGCAGCTGGAAGAGACGGTGATGACCTTTATTCCGGCGGGAATTATTCTGTATCTTAATCTCTCCTTTGACGGTTTTCTGGATGTGCTCTACCAGGGAGCGGCGGGACGCGCGGTTATGACGGTTTGTCTGCTTATCTATGGGGCTGCGGTGGCGCTGGGCTTTTATATGGTGGGGGAGGAGAGGTGGTAGACGTGGATAAAGCGGCTGTTCTGGCAGTTTTGGCGGCTGTAATCGTCTACTGGATACGGGTGCAGCGGCCCAGGGAGGAAGAAAAGAAACGAAAAAGACAGATGGAGGCCGATTTCCCGGATATTATAGCCAAACTGACCGTTTTGATCGGAGCAGGCCTGTCGCTGCCGCAGGCCTGGCTGCGTCTGGCGCAGGATTATGAGAAAAAACGGGAGGCAGGCAAAAGACGGTGGGCTTATGAGGAACTGTGCGTTACGGCCCGGCAGCTGCAAAACGGCGTATCTGCCGGCAGGGCCTTTGGCGAATTTGGCAGAAGGACAGGGATTCACGCCTATATCAAGCTGGGAAGCCTGCTGGAACAAAATATGAAAAAGGGGACCAGGGGACTTTATGAAATGCTGCAGGCGGAGGCCTATCAGGCCTTTGAGGAGAGAAAGCATCAGGTGAGAAGAGCTGGCGAGGAGGTCAGCACCCGTCTGCTGATTCCCATGTTTATGATGTTTGGCGTAGTGCTGATTGTAATTCTTGTACCGGCTCTTATGTCTTTTTCCTTCTGAGAGGAACATAAGGGAAAGCCGGCCAGGTGGAAAAGAAGAAAGGATAAGGTGGAAAAGGATGAAAAAATGGACGAAAGCTGTGGAAAAGCCGGGCGGGAGAAGTCTCTGGCTGCGGATAAAGTCTGTGGGAAAGGATTGCTCCGGAGCAGGCGTCATTGAGCTTTTGCTGATTATTGTTGTGCTGATTGCCATTGTTATCCTGTTTAAGGACCAGCTCATGAATTTGGCGGATCTGATCTTTGGAGATATGTTTGAGAAGGCGGAGAGCGTATTCTGATTGAAGCGTGCTCCGATTGGAAAAGGGCCGGGACAGATATGAAAGGGCGGAGAATGCAGGCAGAGAATATGGCGAGAGGTGCAGAAGGAATGAAGGCTTTGGCGCGGTGGGGAGAATATGGGACGGAAGGAGCAATTACGCTGTTTTTAAGCCTGATACTGGCGGTATTGTTTTCTTTTTTGGGGATGAGTCTGCAATCGGCCAGGATGGCAGGCAGCCGCTATATCTTTGGCCTGGCCTCGGAGGCGGCTGTGCGGTCTGTGTTTGCTTCCTACGACAGTCTTGTCTGGGAACGGTATCGGATTTTGATGCTGACAGATCGGGAAAATGCACAGATGCTGGCAGAAGAATGTATGGACTGCTATGAAGCGGAAGGGGGACTTTTCCCTGTGTCACTGTCGTCGGTGCGGCTTGCGCAGGCGGAAACTTTCGGAGAAAATGGGGCGGCAGCCTGGGAGGAGGCGGCCATATCCTATATGAAAGGAAAGCTTCCGACAGAATTCGTCTCCTGGCTGTGGGAGCAGAGCGGGCTGGCGCAAGAGCTGGAAGGCCTGACGGTCTGGCTGGAGGATTTCAAGGATCTCTTTGTTCCTGTTGTGGAGCTGGAACGAAAACTAAGAGGGCTGGAGGAGAAGCTGGAGGGAGCTATGACGGCATTTGCCGGGATAAAAGAATTGTTTGCCCAGATTCAGGCGGCGTCCGAAGAGTGGACGGCGCTGACGCATCGGGAGATACCGTCGGAGACAGAGGAAGGGATACAGGAAAATACACAGGAAAATATACAGGAAAATATGCAGGAAAATATGCAGGAAGAAAATGAGGCCAGGCTGCGGGATGTCTGGGAGAGGCTTCGCGAGCTTACCGGGCGAATTGGAGAAGACGGCGGACAGCTGTCGGAGGAGCTGGCCGGACTGGCGGCGGAGGCAGCCGGGGGACTGGAAGGGCTGACGCAGCTGAGGGGGCAGCTGGAAGATTTCGCGGCCACTGTTTCCGGACAGGGAGATTCCCAGGGGCTTTTAGCCTTGTCCGGAATGGGGGATTATATCGTATCCCTGACGCAGCGAACCGATTTTTTGGAGGAGCTGCCGGCGTCGCTTTTGGAGCAGGGGCTTTTGCTGGAGAGGCTGGGAGAATTTAAAATGCCGGCCTATGACGGCGCCGATCCGGATAGAAGAGAGGAGATTTTGTCGCAGCTGCTTTCATTTCTGGAAGAAGCGCAGACAGATGAATGGGCAGAGTTAGAGACAGGGCAGTCTGATTCGCAGGCGGAGGGAACAGAGCAGGACAAGAAAAATCTGCGAAGTCTTCTGGACCTTAAAAGCTGGATGGACCGGGGCATCCTGCATCTTGTTTTGCCGGATGGAGCATCTCTGTCCGAAGCGGAGCTGTCCGGCGCTCTCCTTCGCCGGCCAAGGGAGGAGGAAACGCCGGCTCTCATTCAGGCCTACCGCAATTTGTTATACGGAGAGTATGCGCTGCGGTATACGGCAGATTATACGGAAGATACGGACGGAGCCGGCCTGATCTATGAGACGGAGTATCTGATTGCCGGAGGGGACAGCGACCAGGCCAATCTGGCTGCGGCTGCATCGCAGCTTCTGCTGGTTCGGGGGACGGCCAATCTCCTTTATCTTTTAAAAGATCTGGACAGCCGCAACAGGATTCAGGTAATTGCAGAGGGAATCGCCCTGGTTTTGGGCGGGCTTGTCCCAGTTCCTCTGATTATGGTTTTTTTGATGGTGCTCTGGGCTTTGGGAGAGGCTGTATGCGATGTGCGAACTCTGCTTGCGGGAGACAGAGTGCCTCTGCTTAAAGACGCTTCCAGCTGGAGGCTGTCCTTTGACAGTCTTTTATCCCTGACAGATCAGGGTTTTGTCCGCGGCAGGGGGACGGAAGGAATGTCCTATGAGGAATATCTGAGGTTTCTGCTCTTTTTCGTACCCCTGACTGAAAAATGTTATCGAACCATGGAGCTGGCCCAGGAAAATATCGCCGCTTTAAAAAGCGGATTTCAGATAGAAAGTGCAGTAAGCCGCGCCTGTGTGGAGATAAGCGGACAGGCAATGGGACAGGAGATGACCCTGTCTCTGACCTATGGATACGGATAAAAGCGACAGTAAGGAGGTGATTTTCCGTGCCCTTTCCCTCGTATCGGATGTTTATTCCCGAATGGATCAATTCTCTCTCCCGATCAATACGAATATCAGATTCTTTCGTTTTCCTTATGCTATCCCCGAAATTACTGCGTAAAAAGCGGGTGGAAAGGGCATGGAAAATCCCCTCCTTATTTCAAACAAGACGTTTCGGCGCGGCGTCAGGCAGCCGGGCAAGCCTGACGATAGAGACCTCCTTATCCCTGACGCTCTTTTTGCTTTTTGTAATGTCTCTGGGGTATTTGTTTGTGGTCATGCAGACCAGGCTCAGGCTGCAGCAGGCGCTGGAGCAGGTGAGCAGCGAGGCGGCCCAGTATGCCTATGTGAGCAGCCAGGCCGGGCTGGGGGAGAGCGAGTCGAAGCTGATGGAACTGGCAGGAGACCTTCTCCTGACGGAGCTTGGCGAGGAAGCTCTGCGGCTGCGCTTCCTTTCGGCGGCGGGAAGGGATTATCTGAACGCTTCCTGTGTGGTGGGAGGAGCGGCGGGAATATCGTTGGAGGATTCTTCTGGCCGGGAGGACGGCAGAATTCGCCTGACTTTGTCCTATCAGATTCGCCTGCCCTTTGCTGCGTTTGGAGATTTTACCTTTACGGTCCGTCAGCACAGCTATCGTTATGCCTGGGTGGGAGACCAGGGGGTTTTGAAAGAGACGGACCCGGCAGGCGGAGCAGAAATCATAGTCTATGTGACGCAGAACAGTCAGGTTTACCATTTGACCCTGGGATGCAGTTATTTGAATCTGACGGTGTGTCGGGTACCCTTTGACGCGGTGGCGGGGCTTCGCAATGACAGCGGAGGCAGGTATTATGCCTGCGAGCTGTGCAGGCCGGATGGCAGGAGCGCTGTGGTTTATATAACGGAAGATGGCTCCCGCTATCATGACGACAGGGAGTGCGGCGGGATCAGCCGTTCGGTGACGGCGCTCCCTCTGTCAGAGGCGGAGGGGCGCAGGCCTTGCAGCCGCTGTGCAGGCAGCGTGGGCAGCGGCGCAGAGGAGCGCGGTCAGGGAGACGGTTAAGGAGGACGGGATGAGCAGATGGGCGGTGCTGCTGTTCTGGCTGGCAGTATGGACGGTGCAGGATATAAGAAAAAGGGAGATTTCCGTCTGGCAGATAGCTGCCGCTGCGGTGATGGCGCTTCTCTGGCGTCAGATGGACGGAGACCTTATCGGATGGGATACGGCGGGAGTAATGGTTCTGGGGAGCCTGGGCCTGGGGCTTGGCTTTGTTTCCAAAGGCCGGTTTGGTACAGGGGATGGGGCGGTGATTTTGTGCATGGGCCTTTATCTGGGAATCTATATCAGCCTGTCAGCCCTGGTCTTGGCCTTGCTTTTAACAGTTCCGGCAGCTTTGTATCTGTTAGTATGCAGAGGCGGCTCCCGCGATACCGCGATCCCTTTTGTCCCGTTTTTGCTGGCTGGGACAGGCATGGTTCTGATCTGGATATAGGAAAAGCAGATACGGAGAAATAAATGGGGAAATAAATAATGAATGAAAAAGCGATTCACAGGACAAGGAAAAAACGAAGGGCGGTTTTGGCGGGGAGCTTTACGATTGAGGCAGCTTTGCTGATTCCGTTGCTTTTGTCCGTTATTTTTATGATCTTGCAGCTGACGTTATATTTGCATGACATGGTCTGGACGGAGGCCTGGATAGGATGGCAGGCCTGGCAGCTGCGCGTGGAGGCGGAAGGGGGATCGGCAGAAAGCGGGACAGAGGATGAGGAGGCATTTCCGGTTCCGGCATTGCCGGTATTGCGTTTTGCCGGCAGTGAGACGGGGAGAACATCCGGTGTTGCCGAAGACAGGGTTTGGATTGCCGCGTCCTTTGATGTGAATACCGTAGCTGGTTTTGGCGCCCTGATTTTTGGGGGACAGCCCTCCAGCGTACAGAAGCAGGCGCAGGAGAGGGTGACAGATACGCCGGGATTTATGCGGCTTGCCGGAGCGATACTGGAGGGAGATGAATAGAGAATATGGAAATCTGTTATGAGCAAATCCGCTATGAGAGAAGCTTAAGTCAGGCGGTGATGATTTTACCTGCCAGTCAGGATGGAGAGGAAAAGTTTTTCCGAAAAATGATATTGGAAAACCGGATTCGGTGTTTTGTGCCGGTGAGGCTCTCAGAAACGGGGAACGGGCCGGAATATCGTTATCGTATTTCGGGCCTGGTCAGCCTGGAAGAATATCTGGAGCACGATTTCCTTCGGGAGGAATTTTTAAAGCAGCTGATCTTTACGCTGTGCCGGTGCAGCAAAGAGCTGGAAGAATATCTTTTGGCGGAGGACTGCCTCCTTGTCAAATCTTGCGCCGTATTTGTGGCGCAGGGGTGTGAACCGGAGTTCCTTTTTTGCCTTTATCCGGACGGAGAACAGGATGTGCGTCAGGATATCCATGATCTGCTCAAATATCTGATGGGAAAGACTGACCCGACAGATGAAAAATGCGCCGCTCTTTGCTACCGTCTCTATGGTTTGCTGCAAAAGGAGAACTTTTATCTGGGAGAATTTATGGCGGCTCTGGAGGAGGCGGGAGAGGAGAGAGAGGTTCCTTCGGAGACAGAAAAGAAAAAATGGACAAAACAGCTCTTTGCCGGCCGGCGAAACAGTGCTATAATAAAATCTGTCAGACGTTAAACCGGCAGAGAGGAAAGAAAACGGATGCATGTATATAGGGAAAACTATAACACGTACCACAGGCAATTTTATCCCGTTGTAACCTGGGTGCTTTTGGCGGCCAATATTCTGTACTTCATTTATCTGGAAATCGGCGGCTCCACCAACAACGGATATTACATGATGCAGCATGGAACGCTGGTGCCGCTGCTGGTGCTGGAGTACGATGAATACTATAGACTGTTTACATCTTTTTTCATGCATTTTGGTTTTCGGCATTTGTTCAATAATATGCTTCTTCTGTGGTATCTGGGAATGCGTCTGGAGAAATATCTGGGACATTGGCGTTATGGCGTCGTCTATCTGGCGACAGGCTTGGGAGCCAATGCAGTGTCTCTTCTCTACTATGCTCTTACGGAGCCTTTGGTCAACTGTGCGGGAGCCTCCGGCGCAGTGTTTGGAATCGTGGGAGCTATGCTCTGGATTGTGCTGCGCCACAGAGGCAGAATGGCAGATCTGACCAGCAGACAGCTGCTTTTGATGATCCTGTTTACTCTCTATAATGGCCTGAGCAGCTCCGGCGTCAATAACGTGGCCCATGTGTCCGGCCTGGTTATGGGCTTTTTGTTTGGAATGCTGTTTTACAGGGGCGGTACGAGTTTTTGGAGAAGACGGCCGTATTACCGGAATGAAATCTGAAAGGAGACTGAAAATGAAAAAGGACGATTGCATTTTTTGTAAGATAGCTGCGGGAGAGATTCCCTCCAATACAATATATGAAGACGATGAATTTCGCGTGATTCTGGACCTGGGACCGGCCAGTACGGGACATGCGCTGATCCTGCCCAAAAATCATTACGATGATGTCTGCACCCTGGACCGGGAAGCGGCGGCAAAGGTACTGCCTCTGGCGGCTCGTATCGGCGAAGCCATGAAGAAGAGCCTGGGCTGCACCGGCTTCAATCTGGTGCAGAATAATGGAAGAAGCGCCGGTCAGACCGTTTTTCACTTCCATGTACATGTGATCCCCCGGTATGAGGGAGGCCCCGATATGGTGAGCTGGGAGCCGGGCAAGCCTACAGCCGACGAGATGGCCCGCACGGCGGAGCAGATCAGAGAAGCTCTTGCGTAACGGAACAAGGACGGAGTTGCCGTTTCCACTGTGGCACGATTTGTGTGGAGATACGTTGAAAAATATGATAAATTTGCTGTATCAGCAGCGAAACCCGATTGAATGGCAGCCTTGTGCTGCCCGATACGGAGAGAATTCAGCCGACAGGGCACGCTCTGTCGGCTGGAAGTATTTTTAGGGGAAACAGATATGGAAACGGCGATTAGGCAGATATGGGAACAGCTTTCGGAGACCGATTTTGTCACGTCCAGGCAAATTGCGGCAGCGGTTCATATCAGTGAGAGGACGGTGCGCAGCAGACTTAAAATATTGGAGGGCGAGTTAAAAAGGCATGGAGCTCGCCTGGTTGCCAAACAGGGTTACGGTTATTGCCTGGAAATCGCGAATCCTGAGGAGTATGGGGCATTCTGCCGTCAGCAGAATCAAGAGGGAGAGCTGATTCCCAGCAGTTCTGAAGAGCGGCAGCAGTTTCTTCTGGCTTATCTTTTGAACCATAGCGAATATGTAAAAATGGACGACTTAAGTCGGCTTCTGTATATTTCGCGCAATACCCTGACGGCGGACCTGCGCAGGGTAGAATATATCCTGCGTTCTTATCATTTGGAATTGGAGCGCCGTCCCAATTATGGCATCTGTGTTTTAGGAGAAGAGTTTGATAAAAGGCGGTGTATTGCCAACTGTCTGTTGGCCGGGGACTGGAATCTAAAGGGCGATAAGAGGGAGAGAGAAAGCAGGCTCCTGTCGGACATCCTGTTTGAAATTGGGAGGGAAGCGCGTTTAAAGCTGTCGGAAAGCTCTTTCGAGCGGTTAATTGTTCACATCTATGTGGCAAACGGGCGGATCACGAGAGGGCAGGGGATGGAGTTGGAGGAGAAAGCAAAGAAAGAAGTTGAAAAAAGCATACAGTCGGGGAGCCGCGAGTTGGCAAAGCGTATCGCAGGGGAAATAGAAAAAAAGCTTCAGATTCATTATAACGAAAGTGAAATTTTATATCTAGCTCTGCATTTGAGCGGCAAGATTTCCTCGGATTCGCCGGGACAGTACGGTTCCAGCCTGGTGATTTCCAGCCAGATTGACGAGCTGGTGCTCAAAATGCTGACAGCGGTATACCGGGAGAATAAGATAGATCTGCGAAACAACCTGGAGCTTAGGATGTCATTAAACCAGCATCTGATCCCTCTGGACGTGCGGCTGAAGTATGATATTCCGCTGAAAAACCCTTTGCTGGAGGAGGTAAAAAGGGAGTATGCCTTCGCCTATACTATAGCGGCCTCAGCCTGCACGGCCCTTACAGAACACTATGGGCGGGAGGTTCCGGAGGACGAGGTTGGCTATATTGCTATTCTCTTCGCTCTGGCGCTGGAAAAGCAGGGGAAGAAGATTGAGAAGAAAAACATTGTCGTAATCTGCGTTTCCGGACGGGGCAGTTCCCAACTGTTCATTTATAAGTATAAGCAGGCTTTCGGCCAATACATCAATAAGATTTATGAGAGCACGATTTACGAGGTGGAAAACCTGGATTTCGCAGGCCTGCAGATCGACTATGTGTTTACCACCGTTCCGCTGGCGGTGAAATTGCCGGTTCCGGTCTTTGAAATTTCCCTGTTTCTGACGGATCGGGAGGTAAGCCGTTATCGAAAGCTCTTTGAAAGCGGGGACAACGGCGATTTTCTGGATCAGTATTATGACCGGAACCTTTTCATCGGCTGTCTCCATGCGGGGAGCAAGGAACAGGTACTGCGGGAAATGTGTGATCACGCGGCGAAATATCATGAGCTGCCGGAGGGCTTCTATGAGTCGGTGCTGCAGCGAGAAAGGCTGGGGCAGACGGATTTTGGAAATTTGATTGCAATCCCTCACGCCTGCAGCGTGATGACCCAGGAGAAGTTTGTGATGGCGGCTGTGCTGGACCGGCCGATTTGGTGGGGGCACAACGACGTTCAGCTGGTACTTCTGATTGCTCTGTCTCAGGAGCCGGACGCTGACATTGAGAAATTCTATCAGATTATGACGGATCTCATTTCTGATGAAACAGCCGTTGTGCAGATGCTTCAGAACCCTACGTTTGAGAATCTGATGCGGCTGCTGCGGAAAGAATAGGGCATATGAGAACAGGTATATGAGAGCAGGCAAAGAAAAGTGGCGCGGATTACCCCGTGTCACTTTTTTCCGTTTTGCCTGCGGCAAATCCGAGGCTGGAGTTTTAGGGGGAGGACATTTATACTGGTTCTGTAAGATAAAAGCGCTGTAAATCTGAACGATAATCGATTATCCGCCTGACAGGGCGAAAAAGGAGGATTCTGATGAATCAGGAGTATGAGACAACAATCATGGAGCTGATCGTCCATGCGGGGGACGCCAGAAGCCTGGCTACACAGGCAATCCGGTCAGCCAGAAAAGGAAATTTTGCAGAGGCCAAGGAGCTGATCTCCCAATGCGACGAGGCGATGATAGCCGCCCATGAAGCGCAGACCGGACTGATTCGCTCTGAACTGGAGGGCAAGCCGGTGGCCGTGACCCTTCTGATGGTACATGCCCAGGATCATGTGATGAACGCCATGACAGTGATCGACCTGGCAAAAGAAATGATAGCAATGATGGAGGAAAAAAGCGTATGAAAAATATTGTGTTGCTGTGCGCCCAGGGGATGTCCACGGGCATGCTGATGAATAAGATGCGGGAGGCCGCGAAGAAGGACGGCTACGAATGCACCATTGCCGCCTATCCGGTGGCTCAGGCCAAGGCGGTTGCGGCGAACGCCGACTGTCTGCTGATCGGGCCGCAGGTGCGCTATGAGAAGGACAGCGTGGTAGAGCAGTGCCCCGGCGTACCGGTGGATGTGATCGATATGGTGGCTTACGGCCGGCTGGATGGAGAGAAGGTTCTGAAGGCTGCCCGCAAGCTGATGGGTGATTGAGGCGTTTGTACAGAACGATAAGGAGTGGAGTCGATGAGTAAGATAAATATTGATAAAATGACAGAAAAAGTAATGAAGTTTGCCCAGCTGCGGTATATCAAGATCATCATGAACGCCTTCATGGGAATTGCGGCGTTCTCA
>CALWLM010000095.1 GCA_944381515.1 uncultured Lachnospiraceae bacterium
TCCTCATCGGAGAGGGAGGCGTTAATAAAATGATTATGATGATTGGTCATAAACACGCCCCGGCGCACCATTTCCGCAATATAGGCCTGATGCAGCATCAGGGAATCATCGTCCGCAGTGCGCAGATAAAACAGGGACGGAGCTCCTGATACCACCAGGTGGAAGCCCTCCTCAGCCGCGATTTTTACCAGTCCATCGGTGAGCTTTCTGCCCTTCTCCATCAGCAGGGCCGGAAGATTCAATCTCTTCATCTTGTTAATGCAGGCAATACCGGCCGCAAAGGGAACGGCGCTCATCCAATAGCTTCCGGTGTAGGTCATGCCGCTGACCGTGTTCTTTAAAAAGTTCTTGCCGCATAGAGCCGACACATTGTAGCCATTGGCCAGGGCCTTGCAGAAACAGATCAAATCCGCCTCAAAACCGAAATAGTGATCGGAGCCGGCCAGATCCAGGCGGAAGCCAGCCCGCACGTCATCGATAATCAGAATCGTCTCCTCATTGGAGCACAGATCCCTGACCTGCTGCCAAAAGCCCTGGGCAGGCATCACATTATCCATAAAATTGCCGTGCATATAGGGCTGCGCAATCACCGCCGCAATCTCACCCCGATTGGCCTCAAATGTCTCACGCAGCGCATCAATGTCGTTCCAGGGAACATAAATATTGTTGCAGACCTCTTCCGGCAGAATTCCGGGATAATCAATCTTCTGCGTCCAAGGAGAAACCCCATGGTAATACCCTTTAAAGAATACGATTTTCTTGCGATGGGTGTGAGCCCTGGCCGTCATCACCGCCAGACTCGTCACATCGTTGCCGTTCTTGGCAAAGAAAGCCCAGTCGGCGCTGGCTACCGTATCCACCAAAAGCTCTGCAAAATCGATCATTACAGGACTGGGATTGGTCGTGCAGTTGCCCTTCTCCATCTGTCTGCGGGCCGCCTCGTCCACCTCGGGATCGTTATAGCCCAGAACATTGGGACCATAGGCGCACATATAGTCGATAAAACGGTTGCCGTCCACATCCCAGAAATAGCTGCCCTGCGCATGGTCGCAGTACAGCGGAAAGGCGTCTACCGGAATCATGCAGCCCTCGGCAGGCCCCAGATGGCCGTAAATGCCGGAAGGAATTACCTGGCAGGCCCGTGAAAAAAGGGCCCGGCTGTTTTCATAATGATTAATCGGTATACTCATCGTCACATCCTCCTTATGCCAAATACAGGGATACCCGGTCCAGTATCCGATTCACATTGTCCACCATGGAAATCATGCCGCCCATGCGAATATCGCCGGTACCGACACAGGCTACAGAATTAACCTTGCCGTCAAAAAGATCGCGGGCCAGTTCCATACTCCCAAACTCCATCAGCGCGCGAGGATTCTTCGGCCGTCTCTTCACCGTCTCCATGTGATGATTCCGAACGCGGATACCGGCACAGGGACCGTTTTTAACAGACAGCTGAATCACTCCATCCACAATGTTGGAAGCGCTGAAGCGGCCGATGGAGTCCTCGTTTCCAATCTGCGACAAAGCCGATACAATAACATAAAACATGAGAATCGTACTCTTTTTCTTAAAGTCCGCATCCTCAAGCTCCTCCGGCTCAGCCTTCAGATAATGGCTTAACAGATCCGTCAGCTTCACAAAATCCTTCAGCAGGAAACCCAAATGCAGGAAGCCCTTTCGGGGAATCGGCGTCACGGTTCCATCGATCAGTCCATTAAATTTTTCACAGGAACTAAAGGGAAGCTTGATCGTACAGTCTGCGCACCCCTCCTTTAACACGCATTTGCCGTGACCGAAAATCAGGGTGGCGCTGGGACCGTCTTTGACCTCAAAACCCACGGAGACCGGTTTCTCGCGAGATGCGATTTTCTTTGCCTCCGGATCAATCTCACAGAGATTTTCAAGAGCCCCAAGAACAGCGTAAAGGTTAATGTATGCCAGCGTCCTGGCAGAGAGATTCGCCATAATATTTCTCCTCTCATCGATATTTGTCCATATTTTTTTCAAGACATAAAAGCATTTTACTCTTTTACCGGAACAGATTCAAGAAAAATTTCCCTCAAAAGGGGTAACCTGACAAGCCGATTTTCATATCATTTAGTGTAAATGAAATTTGGAGGAACCAAAATGAGTGATTTAGTAGCAACCAACTGCAACAACGGATGCGGATACAGCGGAGGCTCCGGATGCAGCAATATCATCTGGATTCTGCTGCTTCTGTCCTGCTGCGGCGGCAACAACGGTTGCGGAACAGGCTTTGGCAATATCTTTGGCGGCGGCGACAATGACTGCTGCTCCCTGATCTGGATTCTTTTGCTTCTGTCCTGCTGCGGCGGCGGCAGCACCTTCGGCGGCAACAACGGATGCGGCTGCGGCTGCTGACCTATCTGCCTGCGACAAAGAGAAGGGGCCCCTTCCGGCGTCTGATTCATTCACCGGAAGAGGGGCCCTCTTCCTTCCCCTATTGATTTTTTCAATTTTCTCCCATCAGCTTAACCATAACGGCCTTCTGGGCATGCAGGCGATTCTCCGCCTCCTCAAAAATCTCCGCGGCATGGGCCTCCAGGATTTTTTCCGTGATCTCTTCTTCCCGGTGAGCCGGCAGACAATGCAGCACCATGGCATCGGACCCGGCCGCCTCCATTACCCTGTCGTTGATCTGATAGATACCCTCGAAGGCTTTTCTTTTCGCAGCGGCCTCTTTTTCCTGTCCCATGGATGACCAGACGTCGGTATAGAGCACATCGGCTCCCTCCGCCGCCTCCAGCACATCTGCCGTGCAGGTAAAGCTCCCGTTCTGAGCCGCCCATTTCATGACCCCGGCATCGGGCCGATACCCCTCCGGGCAGGCCACGCTGACCTCCATCCCCATTTTGATTGCTCCCACAATCAGAGAATTGGCCACATTATTGCCGTCTCCGATAAAGCAGAGCCTGCGTCCGGCAAAGCTGTGCTTGATCTCCCGAATCGTCATCAGATCCGCCAGGACCTGACAGGGATGGGCATAATCCGTCAGCCCATTGATCACCGGTATCGATCCATAATCCGCCAGATCCTCCGCCTCTTTCTGCGAAAAGGTACGGATCATGACGCCGTCCAGATAGCGGGAAAGCACGCGGGCCGTATCCTGCACCGGCTCTCCCCTGCCGATCTGCAGATCGGCAGAACTCAGAAAAAGAGCATAGCCGCCCAGCTCATACATACCCACTTCAAAGGATACGCGGGTACGGGTGGATGCTTTCTGAAAGATCATCCCCAGCGTCTTTCCGGCCAACAGCGGATGAGCAATGCCGTTTTTCTTTTCAAACTTCAGCTGATCCGCCATATTCAGAATCTCCAGGATTTCCTTCTGCGTAAGATCCTGAAGCTTTAAAAGATGCTTCATTCTCCAATCACCTCCTTGATCCGTTCTATTCCCTCGCGCAGCACCGGGAAGGGAATATTAAGCGGAGGCAAAAGCCTCATCCTGTCATGGGCCGTCAGCACCAGCACCCCTTTTTGGCGGCAGGCCTCCACTGCTTCGGCCAGATTTTTGGCAAGGCCCACTCCGATCATCAGGCCCATACCAGTTACCTCTGTCACCCCCGGCAGGCCTGCCAGGCTCTTTCGGACATAATCTCCCTTTTCCTTTACTTCCTGCAAAAGGGCATCATCCAGATGTTCCATTACATAGACGGCCCCCGCCGCACAGACCGGATTGCCGCCAAAGGTGGAGCCGTGACTCCCCGGCGTCAGCACATCCTTCGTCTTTTTGCTAAAAACCGTGGCTCCCAAAGGCAGGCCGCCGGCCAGCCCCTTGGCCGTTGTAAAGATATCCGGCTGAAAGCCGTAATGCATCCAGGCATACAGCTTGCCGGTGCGTCCATTGCCGGTCTGCACCTCGTCTGCCAGAATCAGAATATCCCTTTCCCTGGCCAATTCCACCGCATACCGTACAAAATCAGCGTCCAGCACATTAACGCCGCCCTCGCCCTGGATCAGCTCCATCATGATCGCGCAGCAGCTGTCATCGGCCTCCGCAGCCAGAGCCTCTCGATCCCCGGCCTGCACATAGGCAAAGCCCTCGGTAAAAGGCGCAAAATAGTTGTGCAGGCTGTCCTGCCCTGTGGCCGAAAGAGTTGTCACGGTACGTCCATGAAAGCTGTCCTTCAGCGTAATGATTTTTTTGCGCCCCTCGCCGTAACGGTCAAAGGAATATTTTCTGGCCGCTTTTATGGCGCATTCGTTGGCCTCCGCTCCGGAATTGGAGAAAAACACTCTGGACATGCCGGTCTTCTCGCACAGAAGCTCAGCCAGGCGCGCCATGGGCTCCGTATAGTAATAATTGGACGTGTGCTGCAGCCGGGACAGCTGCGCCGTCACAGCCTGCACCCAGCCGGGGTCCGCAACGCCAAAGGTATTGACGGCAATGCCGCTGCCCAGGTCGATATACTCCTTCCCCGCATCGTCGGTCACATAGGAGCCGTGGCCTCCGCTCAGCGTCAGCGGAACCCGGCCGTATGTATGCGCGATATATTTCTGATCTTTTTCCCTGATATCCATTCTGCTCTCCTTCCGTCACAGAAACATGGTGCCGATACCCTCGTCGGTAAACAGCTCAATAAGCAAAGAGTGGGGCACTCTTCCATCTACAATAAAAACCCGCTTCACGCCGCGCCGGATGGCTTCCTGGCAGCATTCGATCTTGGGAATCATGCCTCCGGTAATAATTCCGTCGGCGATGAGCTGAGGAATGTCGCTGACATAGACCTGGGGAATCAAGGTGGAGGGATCTGACGGATCCCGCATCAGCCCGCAGATATCCGTCATGGACAGAAAGCTCTCCGCCTTCAAGCAGCCGGCAATGCGGGCCGCCGCTGTATCTGCGTTAATATTGTAGACGTTGCCCTCCTCATCGCAGCCCACCGTGGAAATCACCGGAATATAGCCGGCGTCCAGCGCGTCGGTAATCACGCTGGTATCCACCCGGGTGATTTCTCCCACATATCCATGGACCTCATCCAGTCTCCGCACCGTAATCATCCGCCCGTCAATGCCGGAGAGCCCCATGGCTCGTCCTCCCTGGCACTGCAGCAGATTGACCAGATCCTTGTTGACCTTGCCGGCCAGCACCATCTGCACCACACCCATCGTCTCCCGGTCCGTGACCCTCAGGCCGCCCTCAAAGCGCGATGGAATCTGCATTTTTTTCAGCGTATCCGAAATCTCAGGGCCGCCGCCATGTACCAGCACCACGCGGATTCCCACCAAAGACAGCAGGACCACGTCGCTCATCACCGCCTTTTTCAGCTCTTCGTTGATCATGGCGTTGCCGCCGTATTTCACCACGACGACCTTGTCCGTATATTTGCGAATAAAAGGCAGGGCATGTATCAGCACCTGCGCTCGAAGGGCATTGTCCATCTCCATTACATTTCCCTCCATCATCATCCTCCGTCATCTTTCCGTCAGTATTCCGACTCCCCCATCCCTGTCTCCTGCCGCGTTCCATATCTCATCCAATATCACATCCGATATCACGTTCGATAATCGCCGTTGATCTTCACATAGTCGTAGGTCAGATCACAGCCCCAGGCCACCGCCTCTGCGGGGCCTTCCCCCAGACCAATCTCCACCCGAATTTCTCCGGCCGAAAGTACCTTCTTGGCCTCCTCCTCGGAGAAGGGAATACCGCTGCCGTCCCGGCAGACGGCCACCCGGCCCGCGTCGGACACAAAATCCACATCGATTTTGTCAACATCCACCTGGGCCCCGCTGTAACCAATGGCGCAGAGCACCCGGCCCCAGTTGGCGTCGGCGCCGAACATGGCGCACTTAAAGAGATTCGAGCATATGACGCTCTTGGCCGCAATCCGGGCCGTCTGCTGATCCGCCGCCCCATGGACCGCGCATTCAATCAGCTTTGTGGCTCCCTCGCCGTCCGCCGCGATGGACCGGCACAGGGACTTGGTCACAGCAGCCAGGGCCTCCTGAAAGGCCTCAAAATCCGCTCCCTCCGCCGTAATCTCCGGATTGCCGGCCCGACCGTTGGCCATAATAGACAGCATGTCATTGGTAGAGGTGTCTCCGTCCACACTCATCATATGAAAGCTGTCCTGGATATCCGCCGCAATCGCCTTTTTCAGCATGACCGGTGAGATTGCCGCATCCGTGGTCAGAAAGACCAGCATCGTAGCCATATTGGGATGGATCATGCCGGAGCCCTTGGCAATACCGCCGATGGTACAGGTCTTTGCTCCCACCGTAAAGGTACAGGCCGCCTCCTTCTTGATTGTATCGGTGGTCATGATAGCCTCGGCCGCATAATCGCAGCCCTCCTGCCCGGCCGCCAGTCCCGCCGCCAGCTTTTCAATCCCCGCTTCCATGGGAGCCAGGCTCAGGGGCTGTCCGATCACGCCGGTGGAGGCCACAATCACATCCTCTGCCGGAATATGCAGCGCCTCCTCCACCAGACGGCTCATTCCCTCGGCAATCTCAATCCCGTCTGCATTGCAGGTATTGGCATTGCCGCTGTTGCAGATCATCGCCTGAGCATAGCCGTCCGCCAGATGCTCCTTCGTCACCTTTATCGGCGCTCCCTTTACCAGATTGGTCGTGTACACCGCAGCAGCAGCGGCCCTGCACTCGCTGACAATCAGAGCCAGATCCCTCTTTTCTTTGTTTTTGCGGATGCCGCAGTGTATTCCGTTTGCCTTAAATCCTTTGGCGGCACAGACGCCGCCCTTTGCCATCTGTATCATCTTCTCACATCTCCAAACCTGTCGTCTCGTCTATTCCCAACATCAGATTCATACACTGAATGGCCGCCCCCGAAGCTCCCTTCCCCAGATTGTCGAAGCGGGCAGTCAGAAGAAGCCGTTCATCGTTGCCGGATACGAAAATTTCCATGCTGTCGCGTCCTGCCAGAGCATTGGCCCCGATATAATCGGGCGTATCCTCTCTTACCTGTATCAGAGGCTGTCCCTGATAATACTGCGCAAAATAATCTCTCAGCGAAGCCGCCGTCTGCGGCTTTTGTAAAAGCCGGGCGTACACGGGCACCGACACGGTCATTCCGCTGTAGAAATCGGCCACAATCGGAGAAAAAAGAGGGGGAAAGCAAAGCCCCGGCACAGCCTGCATTTCTTTTAGATGTTTGTGCTGCTGACCCACTCCGTATTGTCTGGGACTGTCATACTCTCCCGGCCTGTCCGCCGCCTCATAGGCCGCAATCATATTTTTGCCGCCCCCGCTGTAGCCGGTGATGGAAAAGCAGGAAAACGGATAATCCGCCCCGGCAACCCCTCCTGCTATGAGGGGATAAACCAAAGCCTGAAAGCCGCTGGCATGACAGCCCGGCACCGCCACCCGTCCGGACTGGCAGATCTCCTGCCGGTGACGGGCCGACAGCTCCGGAAATCCATAGCTCCAGCCCGGCTGCGTACGGTGGGCTGTGGAGGTGTCAAGCACCCGAGCCTTTGTTCCCTCCAAAAGCTCTGCCGCCCGGATCGCCGCCGCATCCGGCAGACACAAGAATACAATATCCGCCTCCGACATCCGGCGTCTTCGCTCCGTCTCGTCTCTGCGCAATTCTTCGGGTATGGATAAAAGGGTAAGATCCTCTCTCCCCGCCAGCCTCTCTCGTATCCGCAGCCCCGTAGTGCCGGAGCTGCCGTCTATATACACCTTAACCATAGCCACTCTCCCCTCATGAGGAGCAGGCCGGACGCCCCTTGGCAAAGAAGCCGGCACGGTCTGCATCCTCTCCTTCGATTTTAATAATTATACAACTTTTTTGCATATAGTCAAGG
>CALWLM010000096.1 GCA_944381515.1 uncultured Lachnospiraceae bacterium
GGCGAAGGTATCGGAGACGATGCTCAGGCTCTCCGCAATAATGTCCATCAGCTGATGATGCGCATCGGTAAATTGGCGCAGCTGATAGTAGGGCAGAGGAAGTCCTCGGATGATTCTCTCGATCATAAGGAAACTCCGGAAAGCAAGAAGGGGATAAAGGCGGCCGTCTTTGATATCGACGATACACTGTTTGATATGAAAGAAAAGCGCTTTATCCCCAGCGCTATAGAAGGGCTTAAAAAACTTCAGGAAAAAGAAATTCTGGTGATTCTTGCCACGGGACGCCCTCCTCAGACGGCTCTGTCCATCTGTGAGGAGGGGGTGTGTCCCGATTACACGGTCTGCGTCAATGGGCATCGGATTCTGGACCGGGAGGGGAAGGTGATCGCCGATCATTTCTTTGACCCGGTTCTTGCAGATGAAGTATACGAATATTGCCGAAAAGAGAACATCGGTCTTTTGTGGAAATACGAGGATGGTATTTACGAGTATATTCACAGCCAGGCCTTTGAGAAGTTTTACGATAAGACAAAGACATCCCGCAAAAACCTGTTTTTTGGCCTGCGGGACAGCGCTCTGCCCGGCGGTCCCAACGGAGGCTGTCTCGCCTGCGCTAAAGAGGCGCTTTCGGCCTTCAACCGGCATTTTGAAGGACGCTGCAGGGCCGTTGCCATCGATGGGGAGAGCAGCGACCTGATGCTCTTTGGAGTCAATAAGGCCAGCGGTGTGGAGGAGGTCCTTTGCCGGCTGCAAATAAGTCCGAAGGAGTGTATCGCCTTTGGGGATAACCTAAACGACAGGGAAATCCTATCCTATGCGGGGATCGGCGTCTGCGTGGGAAACGGAAGCGAAGAATTAAAAAAGCTGGCAGACTATGTGACCTCTGATATCCGGGAGGATGGGATTGCCCGGGCGCTGAAACATTTTAAGCTGATCGAATGATACCGCAGCCAATCTTGGTTCCGGAATTGCCGGAGGGCTGGGTAGTGAAATCATCGGGCTGGCTGTGGATGATTACGGAACGCCCCATAATATCCTCGATGGAAAAGCGCTTGTCGTAAAAGGAGGTCCAGGCATAGCCCTGATTGCCGAGGAGAGGAACCAGATCTCCGGCATGGTCGGGATGGGGAGCGGCGGTGGGATTATAGTGATCTCCCGTGCGGGCAAAGCCATGGGAGCAGTCTCCTGCATCGTGGATATGCATGGCGTAGAAATTGCTGGAGCCGGCCATGGATACGTTGGGGAGGCCGAATATCTCTGCTTCCACCAGAATGCCGCCGTAGGGGGTATCGTAAAATTTGACCAGGCCGCTTAGACGGGGAGCCTGGCTGCCGCCTCTGACCCATGCCATGGCCTGAGGATGGTTGGTCTGCAAAAGATACAGAAAAGTAAGACGAGGTGTAATGTCCTGCATAAAAATCCTGACTGCAGCCGCCCGGTGTGAAGTATGCCGGGCGGCTGCCTGTGTTTTCTCTATTAATATATGTGAAGAGAAAGAAAATGCTCCTGCCTGCTGCCGTTTGGCAGGACTTTTATTATATGATGCCAGGGTGAAAATCATTATATATAAGAAAGAATGGCGTCTCCCATTTCGGAGCAGGATGCCAGGCGGCAGCCCTCGGCCATCATATCGCCGGTGCGAAGGCCAGCGTCCAGAGCTTTTTCTACGGCGGCTTCAATGGCGTCTGCCTCGGCGGCCATGTCGAAGCTGTAGCGGCACATCATGGCGGCGGAGAGAATGGTTCCGATGGGATTGGCCTTGTTCTGGCCGGCTATATCCGGTGCGGAGCCGTGTATGGGCTCATAGAGGCCGCGGCTGCCCGCTCCCAGGCTGGAGGAGGGGATCATGCCGATGGAACCGGTAATCATGCTGGCTTCGTCGGAGAGAATGTCGCCGAAGAGGTTTTCGGTGACAATCACATCGAACTGGGACGGGTCCTTTACGATCTGCATGGCGGCATTGTCCACCAGCATATCGCTGTACTCCACGTCGGGATATTCTTCGGCCAGGCGGTGCATGACGGCCCGCCACAGGCGGCTGGTATCCAGAACGTTTGCCTTGTCCACGCTGGTAAGCTTATGACGGCGTTTTCTGGCGGTCTCAAAGCCGATGCGGCCGATGCGCTCGATCTCATGCTCGGTGTAGGCCATGATATCCACGGCCTCCTTCTCCCCGTTTTTCTCGCTGGTGGTATGGTCGCCGAAGTAGACGCCGCCGATCAGCTCCCGCACTACGATAAAATCAATGCCTTTCTCCACCACCGAGGGCTTTAAGGGGCTGGCCTGGGCTAACTGGGGCCAGAGCCTGGCCGGGCGGTTGTTGGAGTAGAGGCCCATGCTGCCCCGCAGGGACAGAAGGCCTTTCTCCGGGCGTCTGGCGGGTTCCACATTATCCCACTTGGGGCCGCCCACGGCGCCTAAGAGGACGCTGTCGCTTGCCAGGCACTTGTCGAGCATATGCCGGGGGAGGGGTTCTCCCCACTTGTCGATGGCGCAGCCGCCCATATCCACATCTTCATAGGTGAAGGTGTGGCCGAATTTTTCGGCGATTCGGTCCAGAACGCGCAGGGCCTGTTCTACGATTTCCGGGCCGATTCCGTCGCCGCGGATCACTGCGATATTTTTATTCATGGCCGCCCTCCTTCAAGGATTTCATCAGGCCGCCGCAGCGGATGATGTTCTGGATGAATTCCGGGAAGGGCTCCGCCTGATAGGTCTCGTTCTTGGTCCGATTGGTAATGACGCCGGTGTCAAAATTGATCTCCACCTCGTCGCCGGCCTCAATTCCATCGCTGGCCGCCTCGCACTCCAGGATCGGCAATCCGATGTTGATGGAGTTGCGGTAGAAGATGCGGGCAAAGGTCTTGGCGATGACGCAGGAGACGCCGGCGGTCTTGATGGCCAGAGGGGCGTGCTCTCTGGAGGAGCCGCAGCCGAAGTTAAAACCGCCTACGATGATATCGCCGGGCTTCATCTTTTTCGTGAAGTCGGGATCGATGTCCTCCATGCAGTGAGCTGCCAGCTCCTTGGCATCGGGTGTGTTTAAGTAGCGGGCGGGGATGATTACATCGGTGTCCACGTTGTCCGGATATTTATGTACAAAGCCTTTTGCGTTCATTTACAGTACCTCCCTGGGATCGCTGATATAGCCTGTCAGTGCGCTGGCGGCAGCCACGGCGGGGCTGGCCAGATAGACCTCGCTGGTCACATGGCCCATGCGGCCGACAAAATTGCGGTTGGTGGTGGAGACGCAGCGTTCTCCGGCCGCCAGGATTCCCATGTAGCCGCCCAGGCAGGGACCGCAGGTGGGAGTGGAGACCACGCAGCCGGCGTCGATGAAGGCCTCCGTGTATCCGCGCTTCAAGCATTCCTTATATACGGCCATGGTGCCGGGAATAATGATGACCCGCAGCCCCTTCTTCACATGCTTGCCTTTGAGAATCTCATAGGCGGCTTCCATGTCGCTCATCCGGCCGTTGGTACAGCTGCCGATGACAACCTGATCGATGGCGATGTCCCCGGCATCGGTGACCGGGTGAGTGTTTTCCGGCAGGTGAGGGTAGGAGACGGTGGGAACCAGGCAGGACAGATCGATCTCATAGACGTCGGTGTACTCTGCGTCCTCGTCGGCCTCGTATACCTTGTACTCTCTCTGACTGCGGCCGTCCAGGTAGGCGCGGGTCACATCGTCCACCGGGAAGATGCCGTTCTTGGCTCCGGCCTCGATGGCCATATTGCAGATGGTCAGGCGGTCGTCCATGGACAGGGCGGCTACGCCGGGACCGGTAAATTCCATACTCTTATAGAGAGCTCCGTCCACGCCGATCATGCCGATGATGTGGAGGATCACATCCTTGCCGGAGACTCCCTTGGGCAGGGAGCCGGTCAGGACAAATTTCATGGCGGCGGGGACCTTAAACCAGCACTTGCCGGTGGCCATGCCGGCGGCCATGTCGGTGCTGCCTACGCCGGTGGAAAAGGCGCCCACGGCTCCATAGGTGCAGGTGTGACTGTCCGCTCCGATGATGCAGTCGCCGGCGGTTACAATGCCTTTCTCCGGCAGCAGGGCATGCTCGATGCCCATCTCTCCCACATCGTAGAAGTTTTCAATCTGATATTTGCAGGCAAACTGGCGGCACTGCTTGGACTGCTCCGCGGCCTTGATGTCTTTGTTGGGCACGAAGTGGTCCAGGACGATGTTGACCCGGCTCTTGTCGTAGACGCTGTCAAAGCCGGCCTTCTCAAATTCATTGATGGCCACAGGGGTCGTGATGTCGTTGCCCAGGACGATGTCCAGATCCGCGTTGATCAGCTGCCCGGCCTTGACTGAGGGCAGACCTGCGTGAGCGGCCAGGATTTTCTGTGTCATAGTCATTCCCATGGGTAGTTTCCTCCTTTTATCTTCTCTGATTGATGGCGCTGACCAGGGCCTTGATACCGGCCTTGATGATATCGGAATCTGTGCCTGCGCCCCAGTTTACGCTGTCGTCCTCCCAGCGGATGCCTACATAAGCCGCGGCGTCGGAGTTGGAGCCGTGGGAAAGGCTGTGCTCGGAGTAGTGTTCAATATTAAACCGCATGCCGGTGTAATTCTTGATGGCATTGCTGACCGCATCCAGACGGCCGTTGCCGTGAGCGGAGGCCTCGTGGTACACGCCGCCCAGGCAGATCTTGATATTGGCCAGGATGCCGTTTTTCTGGACGAAGTGGGCCTCGGGCACATCCAGGGGACGGGTGTGGTTCAAATAGTTGTCCTGGAATACCTGGAACACCTGGTCGGGCTTTAGCTCGCAGTGGCCGCGGTCGGAAACCTCCTTGACCTTGTAGCCAAAATGCTCGCGCATCTTGGGCGGCAGATTGAAGCCGTAGTTGTGCTGCAGCAAAAAGCCGATGCCGCCCTTGCCGCTCTGGCTGTTGATGCGGATGATGTCGCCCTCGTAGGCCCGGCCGATATCCTTGGGATCGATGGGAATATAGGGAACGGTCCACGGATGAAGACCCTTTTCCTCTCTCCAGGCCATGCCCTTGGCGATGGCGTCCTGGTGGCTGCCGGAGAAGGCGGCGAATACCAAAGAGCCGGCGTAAGGGGTGCGCTCGTATACGTGCATCCGGGTCACTTCCTCGTAGAGCTGGACGATATGGGGCATATCGGAGAAATCCAGCTGCGGGTCCACGCCGTGGCTGTACATGTTGAGGGCCAGCGTAATGACGTCCACATTGCCGGTGCGCTCTCCGTTGCCAAAGAGGGTGCCCTCCACCCGGTCTGCCCCGGCCAGAAGGGCCAGCTCCGTGTCGGCTACGCCGCAGCCTCTGTCGTTGTGAGGATGAACGGAGAGGACCACGTTATCCCGGTATTTTAAATTATCGCTCATGTACTCGATCTGGTTGGCGTAGACGTGGCTCATGCTCATGGCCACGGTCACCGGCAGATTGATGATTACCGGCTTTTCGGCGGTGGGCTTTAAGATATCCAGCACCGCGTTGCAGACGTCCAGAGCGTATTCCGGCTCGGTGCCGGTGAAGCTCTCCGGGCTGTACTCGAAGCGGAAATTGCCGTCGTACTCGTCGGCCAGCTGGCGGACCAGAGCCGCGCCGTCGGTGGCGATCTTCTTGATCTCTTCCTTGGACTTTTTGAAGACCTGTTCTCTCTGGGCCACGCTGGTGGAATTATAGAAATGGACGATGGCGCTGGGCGCGCCCTCAAGAGCGTCGAAGGTCTTGCGGATGATATGGTCGCGGCACTGGGTCAGCACCTGTACAGTCACATCGTCGGGGATCATGTTTTTCTCAATCAGGGTGCGCAGAAATTCGTACTCGGTTTCGCTGGCGGCCGGGAAGCCGACCTCGATCTCCTTGAAGCCGATATCCACTAACAGCTGGAAAAAGCGCAGCTTCTCCTCCAGGCTCATAGGAACGATCAGGCTCTGATTGCCGTCCCGCAGATCGACGCTGCACCAGATCGGGGCCTTTTCAATGTGATCCTTGTGAACCCAGCGGTACTGGGGCGCGGGCGGGGGATAATACCCGGGACTGTACTTGGTTACATCCATCATAATTTTTTCCTCCTCGTGGATAATTGAGTTAAATTTTCCTGCCGGTGAACGATTAGCGGATTAACACGCCAAAAAACCTCGCCTTCCTGAGAATATCCTATTCTCAGGGAGACGAGGTCAGTATACTGAATCTGTATTCTTCACCCGCGGTACCACTCCTGTTGCTGAATCAAAACAGCCGCTCATCACAGTCAACGTCGCCGTGAACTGCTCCCCTCTGGTAACGGTGGGGTTCCGTCGATTCCTACTTTGTCATCATTTCAGAATCGCTGCTCAGGGGCCAGTACACAAAAGCTGCGATACTGCCTCGCACCGCCCGGCAGCTCTCTGAACATCCACATTGCCTTTGCTTTATCCCCGTCTGCGCATGTATTGCTAAAACGGATTTGAGTGTATCTTAGCAAAAAGGGGGAGGAATGTCAAGAGTCAATTTGTGAATTCTGCCAGAGAATTCTGCCAGATTCAATGACCTCCTTCTGCCGGCTGCCTACCGGCAGTCCTCGGCAGTATAATAGATAAAAATCCCATTTTCCGGGGGCCACTGGGTAAATTCCACCGCATCGGCCAGGTCCTGCGACAGAATCAGGATGGAATTCAGGCCGGTTTGTCCGCTTATTTTTCCCCAGTTTTCCGGCTGGTCTTCAAAGTCCGGGTCCTGGCTCCGGTAACAAAAACTGATGGAATAGCTTGCCTGACTGGTGACTACCTCATAGTTTTTTTCCACATATTCAGAAGACATGCCCATTTCCAGACCGCCGGTGCAGAGATATTGAGAGGACTTTCCCTGATAGAAAGAGAAAAACTCATCTACTTTTGCATCGAAATCGGAAAGGGAGGCGGTATCGTCGCAGAACAGCTCTTTAAAGGCTTCTTTGTCTCCGGAATCCAGAGCGGTAAGGATTTCCTCCCACATCTGCTCATAATATTGCCCATAACGGATATCTCTGTGTTTGATCCACGTATCGGCGATGCTGGAGACCGCGCCGCAGCCGGACAAAAGCATCGAAAAGAGAAGGACAGATACCACAGCGGAAAAAGAAAATTTTTTCATACTACACCTTACAACCTATAACCTTTGTCAGAGGCAGCTTGCCTTAGATAATTTCGAGAAAAATATGCAAGAAATACTTTGCCTGAGATAAAGGGGGTTATTCCGAAGAAGAGGGATATTCCAGATCCTCGGAAAGCTTTACGACTACAATGCCGTCCAGGGAAAGAACGGAGCCTTCTTCGGGCCAGGCGGCCATGAGAGAGCTGGCCTGACGGGCAGCCAGCACCTGTTCCCTGGTGGGAGCAGTATAATTATACCCCAGCGTACCCATAAAGTCCAGAATACGGATCGTGCTGTGATAATAATAGGGCTCGTTGGCGTAAAACACATCGAAGAAGGAAAGGCCGATGGACTCGCCCACCTGGCAGGAAGCGTTCAGGGAGGCAGGCCGGTTTCCTACGAAAACAACCGTGGGATTTTCAAGGCCCAGAGAGTCGATGGACTGGGAAAGCTGGGCTGCGAGAGCTTCATCGGACTGCTCGCGGATATTGTCGGTGTAGAGCAGGCGCTGGGAGGTCTGCGACTGGGTCCAGATCAGAGCCGCCGCAAGGAGCAGCAGGACGAGGCTGGAAAGAAAACGGCGGATTTTATTCTGCCAAAAGGGCCTGTCCTGCAAAAACAGCCAGACAAGGAGGCACATCCAGGCCAGGGAAAAGGGAAGCCCCAGTTCCGCTCTTTTCATGGGAGCGCCGCCCAGGAGAACCGTGAGAAAAAGCGGAGAGAAGGCCAGCGCCAGACCGGCGGCAGCTGTGAGAAGCCTCTTGCCCCAGGCGGAGCTTTTGTCTGAGAGAGCTGCCAAGGCTGCGAGGCTCATCAGCCCCATACATATGCCCTGAAGGGGAGAATAGAAAAGACTGTCCCCCAGAGCGAGGCTGCGCAGGTGGGCGAGAATCTGGCGCAGACAGGCGCCGATAGAAAGGACCCGCCAGGAGACCATGTTGGAGAGGTAGTCGGAACCGCCAGCACCGACAGTTCCCAAAAGAGAAACGATCAGCTGAGAACCGGCGAATACAGCGGCCAGGAGAAGACCGCGATGCAGGCAGATTCGGCTGTCTGCAATGCGCCGGCAGGACAGCAGATAACAGCCCAGTCCCCCGGTCAGGCAGAGGACGGCAAAGGACTGGTAGGTGGAAAGAGATAAAATAAGGCACAAAAGACCGGGCACAAGAAGGAAGGCCCCGCCCTTTTCCAGCCAGCGGAAGATAAAGGCTAGAGCGAGAGCGGTCCACACATAGCCCATGGCGATTTCCGCCCGCTGCAGGCCAAAGTAAAACTGCTCCATTAACACGGGATGGGTCAGGGTGACGGCCATAAAGAGAAAAATTACCAGAGGAGACCGGATTTCTCCCAGCCAGTGGAGGAGCCAGCCCATGATCAGGGTAAAGGTCCACAGACACAGCAAAAAGATCAGGTTCTGAAAATAAGGATTGAAGCTTGTAAGACCCAGAAGCCAGCGGGAAAAAAGCAGGCCAAAGCGGCCGGAGGACAACCAGTTGTAATCGCTGTCAGGATGATTAATCAGGTACTCCGTGTCCAAGGAGACATTGGCGCAGGCCAGCCAGGCCCAGTAGAAAAGGAGGAGGAACAGAAAGAGAACAATTAACAATATCCGATTCTTTCGAATGTATTCATGAATGGAAGCAGTTGTTTCAAATAATGGTTTCATATGGTTTCTCCTC
>CALWLM010000097.1 GCA_944381515.1 uncultured Lachnospiraceae bacterium
TAGTCCCAGAGCCAGAGCGATGCCTACAATCATCCGGTTGCGGTAATTTAAGGGCTGTTCGTTCAGCAGCTGTATACCGGACATGGTGATGGCGGCAAATACGGTGACGGTGGCGCCGCCCAGCACAGGCTGAGGAATGGTCGCCATGAGGCCGCTGAACTTGGGCAAAAAGCCCGCTGCCAGCATTATCACGCCTACGATCAGAAATACCCGTCTGGCCACAACCTTGGTCGTACAGATCAGGCCCACGTTCTGGCTGTAGGGGTCGGTGGGCAGACCGCCGATGCAGGCGCCGATCATGCCGCAGAGTCCCTGGCCCTTGATGGCGCCTCCCAGCTCCTGATCGGTACATTCCCGGCCAAAGCCGCCGATGGTGGTGGAGGACACGTCGCCGATCGTCTGAACGGCCTGAACCATATACATCAAAATCATCATGATGATTGCGTCAGCGTGGAATTCCAGTCCGAAATAAAAGGGTCTGGGCAGAGAAAACCAGGCGGCCGACTCAAAATCGGCGAAGCTGACCACACCGCCCATAAGCAGAGCAGCCGCGTAGCCTACGATGATTCCGATCAGCATACCGGAGGCCTTTACCAGCCCTTTGCCAAAAAAGTTGCACAGCAGGGTGACAACCAGGGTGAGAATCGCCAGAATCCAGAACTGGCCAGAGCCGAAGGTGCCGGCGCTCTGCGCGGCGCTGCCGCCTCCTATGTAATTGATGGCCGTCTTGTACAGGGAAAGACCAATGCTCATTACCACGGTTCCGCTGACGATGGGTGGGAAAAAGCGGCGGATCTTTCCGATAAACATGCCGATGAAGATGGATACGAAGCCGGCTGCCAGCTGGGAACCGAAAATAGCCGCAATGCCGTACTGCTGACCGATGATGGTCAGAATCGGCATGTAGGCGAAGGCTACGCCCATAACGTTGGGCAGCTTCATTCCAAAGCCGAACACAGGGAACAGCTGCAGAAGGGTCGTGATGCCTCCGATGATCATTGCCGCCTGGGTCAGCATGATCTGTTCCTCCGCAGTCAGGCCGCAGATGCCTGCGATCAGCATGGGCGGAGTGATGTTGCCGATCAGCATGGCCAGTACATGCTGCATGGCCTGCGGGAATGCGGAGCCCCAGGAGGGCTTGCCGTCGAACTTCATAAGCTCAGCATTGGTTAGGGATGACTTTTCCATTTTTCTTTTGCCTCTCTTTTTCAAAAAATACCATAGACGATAGTATATACAAAAAAAGAACGCAGTGCAAGAGGATTTATTTTGAAATACAGCTGGAAATACGGCTGTAATGGCGTCAGGAGGGACCGCAGGAGAGGAATGCCGCAAGTCTCTCCATATCCTGCGGCCGGTCCACATCCTCCAGCTCCCACGGATTTCGGACGGAGACCAGACGCACCAGCTCCGGACGGCGGCGGATTATCCAGTTGCCGCCCCGGCCCTGGGGCAGAGAGCGCAGCTCCTCAAAAAGGCTGCGGGGAAACAGTACGGGCGCGCCGGCCTGTTCCTGCCAGGACGGCCGCCATATGCAGTCCGGCTGACCGGCGGCCAAAAGAGCCAGGGAGGCTACGGTTTCGCGGTGAAGCAGAGGCTGATCGGCGGGGCAGAAGAGACAGCTGGACAGGGGCGGCCTGCCCTCGCACAGCGCATCGAGTCCCAGACGGATTGTGTCGCTGCGGTCGGGCAGATCGTGGAGGATAACGTCGATGCCCTGGCTGCGGCACAGCTGCTCCACCTCCCGGTGACGGGTCACGGCGACTCGCCGGGCAAAGATGCCTTCCGTGGCGTCCAAGGCCCATTGAGTCAGAGGCTTTTCGCCGAATTTAGCCAGCAGCTTGTTTCCTCCAAAGCGCCTGCCCAGCCCGGAGGCCATGATTACGCAGCCGACTTCCCCAAAAGGGTTGTCCAGATCCACGAGGAATACGTCGGGTCTGCGGCACAGCTTTGTCAGAAAGGGAAGCTCCTGCTTTCGGACTGCGGCCGCAAGCTTCTTTTTTTCCATCAGGGTCAGTATTTCAGCACAGTAATCCGGACATGCGGTTTCCAGATAGCCGATCTCGTCGATGACGGCCCATTCTTCGCCGCTGTCTGCACAGCGCCGGAGAGCGGGCAGCCCCAGCTCCTTAAACCCCTCCGCCACCGGCTGCATTCTGTTGGAAGGGCCGGGCAGATTTGGGTCAAAGCGTCCGATCTGAGCGGTGCGTCCCGTCTGATTTTCGCGCAGATATACGGCCTTTCCCGGCTGAGCCCAGGTGGTGATGCCGGGAAAGGGAAGAGCAGAGGCGGGATCTCCGGTTTGTCCGGAAAATAATTGGCGCAGAAGAGTAGTCTTTCCTTTTCTACGGTCACCGGTCAGAATCAGATGCCGTTTGCCGCTGCTCCGGAAAGAATTCCAGATACAATCTGCTGTTAGCCTCCATGCAGGCGTCCCGATATCTGTCATAACGTTCCAGCCACTCCTTTCCTTCCTTTGTCAGCCGGCTTCCTCCTCCGTCCCTGCCGCCGGTGGTTCTGGAGGTCAGGGCAAACCCCAGAGCCCTCTCGGCATTTCGCAGGATTTTCAGGGCTTTGGTATAGGCCATACCCATGGACTGGGCGGCGGCCCGCAAAGAACCGGTCTCCTCTACCGCGTGCAGGAGACGGCTGGGGCCTTCGCCGAAGAATTTCTGCCGGTTTTCATCCACAAATGTGATTCTCGTCACGGCCTGCATTGATCTCTTCCTCCTTTTCTTTTAACATGACCAGCCTTTCTGCGCCGTTTCGCTCCCGGCAGCGGTGCAGGCTGATGCTGCCATATATTAAGGACAGCTCTTTTTCCATTTTTTCCAGAGGGTCCGAGCCTGGCAGCAGCAGGCGGCAGGTATCGGGACCGGTCAGCAACAGCAGCCGGTCGCAGTAGTTGAGAGCCAGAGAGGGGTCGTGAAGGGAGGTCAGCACGGCGCGGCGTCCCTTCGCGGTCCAGTCTCTGAGCAGCTCCAGCATGCGGTAGCGATACCGGAAATCCAGGGAGCTCTCCGGCTCATCCAACAGCAGCAGCCGGCTGCCGGAGGCCAGGGTGCGGGCGAGGATGCAGAGCTGCTTTTGGCCCTCGCTTAAGTGGAGATAGTTTTTGCCGGCCATGCCGGCAAGACCTGTCAGTTCAAGAGCCCGGAGGGCATCCTGCTTCATCTTGGGGGACGGGGCTTCCAAAAGTCCCAGCTGAGGATTGAAACCCATAAGCACCACGTCCAGGACGGAGATGTCGATGGAGATCCCGCTGCGCTGCGGGATATACCCGCAGAGACGGGCCAGCTTTCTGGGAGAGAGGCCGTCCAGAGGGATTCCTTCCAGGGCGCAGCTGCCGCCGTGGGGCAGAATGCCGCATATGGCTTTGAGCAGGGTTGTCTTGCCGCTGCCGTTTGCTCCCAGGATGCCCAGGACGCAGCCTTCCTCCAGATGAAAGGAGAGCTTTTCGATTACGCTGCGCCCGCCGTAACCGGCGGACAGATCAGATACGGTGAAAAAACTCATGTCTCTTTCCTCCCCCGGACAATCAGATAGATCAAAAACGGAGCGCCCAACAGGCTGGTGAAGATGCTGACCGGCAGCTCCACGGAAGAGACGCTGCGGGCGAGAATATCGGCTGCGGTCAGTATAATTCCGCCGAGCAGGCCGCCTAAGAGCATTGTGCCGGCATCGTTTCGATGCGTCAGCATACGAGCGCCGTGGGGAGCCAGCAGGCCGACGAAGCTGATGAGACCGGACAGGCTGACGATGCTTGCCACGGTCAGAGTCGCCGCCAGAAGAACCGCCAGGCGCAGCCGCCCCACGGAGACTCCCAGCATCCGGGCCTCCCCCTCCTCTGCGGAGAGCAGCAGAATCTGGCGGTGCATCAGAAAGAGGACGGCAATGCACAGAAGGCAGAGAATCAGATTGCCTTTTATGGAATAGCCGCTTATGGCGTTGAGACTTCCCATAATCCAGTATTCGATGGAGGCCAGCTCTCTCTCCGGGTCCGCCGTAAGTTTCAGGCACATAAGTACGGTCTGCGCCAGAGAGTGGACCGCGATGCCCGCCAGGACAATGGTGCTGTGTCTGCCTGCTTTGTCCAGAGCAGAGAGGGCCAGAGCCAGTCCCACAGCGGCCAGAGCTCCGGCAAAGGAGGCGAGAGTGACCTGGGCCGCGCCGGACAAAAACAGAATGCCGGCCGCCGCTCCTGCGCTGGCGCCGGAGGAGACGCCGATCACATCCGGCGAGGCGAGAGGATTGCGAAATACGGTCTGATAGACGAAGCCGGCGATTCCCAGGGCAAAGCCCCCGACAATCCCCACCGCCGTCCGGCTGGCGCGAAGGTTCCAAAAAACGCGCAGCTGCATCTCGTCTCCCGCTAAAAGGCCCTCCAGTGTCAGAGGGTATTTGCCGGTCAATAAACTGACAACAGCAAGGGCGGCCAGAAGAGCCGCCCCTGCTGCACAAAGATGCTTACTGTTCACTGTAGGTAAAGCCATAGAAGGTTTCATAGAATTCATCAATCACCGCCATACTGTCTTCCTGCGGGCAGATTTCGGGATGGAGCACCGACGACAGCCATACAGAGCCCAGAATTCCGCTGGGAACCGGGCTGTCCCAGGCCTCTGCGTTGCCGGGGATCTGATAGACGCTGCCGTTTTCCACGGCCTGGCAGCCGGCCAGGTTGGGATCTGTCAGGACGTCCTCTGTGGTGTAAGAAGCATCCGAAGCCAGAATGATGTATTCCGGATTCCAGGCCAGGAGCTGCTCGTAGCTGATTTCGGCCCAGTAGGTATCCGTCAGCTCAGCGGCTGCATTGACGCCCCCTGCCATACGGATCATGTCAGACTGATACATGGCGTCTCCGGCAGTGGACAGAAAATCGGAATTGCCTGCCAGGTATACGCTGGGAGTCTCCGCTCCGGCCAGCTCTTCTGCAAGGCGCGCCTCCTCTCTGGCGGAAAAATCCAACAGAGCCTGGGCGCGGTCCGAGGTGTTTGTGGCCTCTCCGATCAGACGGATGGTCTCTTCCAGCAGTTCCTGGTTCTCCGGATTGATTAACAGTACGTCGATGTCCAGGGCCTCCAGGGATTCCACTACGCTTTGCAGCTTCAGCGGCAGAATCACCAGATCCGGCTCCAGGGCGGCGCAGCCCTCCAGATCGAATTCCTTGGCGGTGCCTACGCTGGGAAGCTCCAGCAGGGCGGGATCGCTGAGCTGGTAAATGGGACGGGTATCGGCCTTTGCTTCGATTCCCACCAGCTTTTCGTCCAGGTCAAGGGCGATCAGCAGGCTGGTGGAAATATAATATCCGCTGACCAGCGTCTGCGGCTCTTCCTCGATGGTCACTTCGCGGCCCGCCTGGTCGGTGACCGTAACCGGATAGGAGGACGCGGGCTCTGCGACCTCGGGAGCTCCTGTTTCCGGCGCTTCGGTCTGTGCCTGGGTCTGCGTTTCTTCCGTCGGGGCGGCTTCTGTTTCGGCGCCGGCTGCGGTGGTCGCTGCCGCCGTATCTTCCGCAGTGGTCTGCCCGCAGGCTGTCAGAGACAGAAGCAGGGTTAAAACAAGCAGTACACATAATAGTTTCTTCGGTTTTTTCCTGAACATAGTCCTTTTTCTCCTAATCGTTGTAGTTATGCAAACACAACGGGATTATAACAATTCCTCTTTCCAAAATCAAGTACTACTGCTATAATATAAGCAAAACTCAGCCATGCAGTTTCTCCGCATGGCTGAATTGCTATATTTCCGGGGCTGATCACCGGCGGCTGCAAGCGGCCCGGTTCCGGCAAATCCATCGGACAAAGGAAAGGATATCATGATCACGATTCAAAACTATGTCCAGGCGGAAAGCCTGGAAGAAGCCTACACGCTGAATCAGAGGAAAAACACCCGTATCCTTGGCGGCATGATCTGGATGAAAATGGAAGACACTGCTGTGGGGACCGCCGTTGACCTGTGCCGCCTTGGCCTGGACACCATCGAGGAGACGGAAGATCAGTTTATAATTGGAGCTATGACGACGCTTCGCCAGCTGGAGCTGCATCCTGGTCTGAACGCCTACACGAAAGGGGCGGCGGCCTGCGCGGTTCGGGACATCGTAGGCGTACAGCTGCGGAATATGGCCACCGTCGGCGGCAGCGTCTGGGGACGATTCGGCTTCTCCGACGTGCTGACGCTTTTGCTCTCTATGGATACCAGCGTCGAGCTGTACAAGGGAGGGGTGATCCCTCTGGAGCAATTTTCTGAGATGAAGAAGGACAGAGATATCCTGGTCCGGATTCGGATTCGCAAAAGACCGGGGCAGTTTGTCTACAGCGCCATGCGCAATCAGCGGACGGATTTTCCTGTGCTTACCTGCGCCCTGTCGCAGATGGACGGGGAGTACCGGGCGGTTATCGGTGCGCGGCCGGCCCGGGCCATGATTATCCGGGATGAAGACGGTCTTTTGAAGGATGGAATTTGTGAAGCCTCCGCCGAGGCGTTTGCATCGTATGCGGCGCAGCAGGCGCCTACGGGAAGCAATTCCCGCGCCGGAGCTGCCTATCGGACGCAGCTGGTCCATGTGCTGACCAGGCGCGGCCTGCTGAAATTGGGAGGGATGTAAGAATGGAAGTAAAGCTTACATTGAACGGAAAGCCTGTCACAGAGCAGGTGGAACCGGATCTTTTATTAATTGATTTTTTGAGAGCTCATGGCTGCTACAGCGTCAAGCGGGGCTGCGAAACCTCCGGCTGCGGTCTGTGTACCGTATTGATGGATGACAGGCCCATATTGTCCTGCTCTGTCCTGACCGTGCGCGCCGGCGGCCACAGCATCTGGACGCTGGAGGGGCTGCAGCAGGAGGCGGAGGACTTTGTAGGCTTTATCGCCGATCAGGGAGCGGATCAGTGCGGCTTTTGCAATCCCGGCTTTGTGATGAATACCATCGCCTTGCTGCGTGAGAATCCGGACCCCACAGACGACGAGATCCGCGCCTATCTGGCGGGGAATCTGTGCCGCTGTTCCGGCTACGATGGGCAGCTGCGGGGAATCCGCAGTTATCTGGAGAGCCGCAGACAGAAAGGAGGCAGCCATGGAGCAGAAAGATAAAGAGAAGCGGGAGCAGAATACTCCGGAATACAAGAATATCAACAGGCCGGTGCGCAAAAAGGACGCCATGCAGCTTCTTTTGGGCAAGCCCGTCTATATGGACGATATTACGAGGCGGGATGCTCTGGTGGTCAAGCTTCTGCGTTCTCCCCATGCCAATGCGATAATAAAGGAGATAGATACCTCTATAGCAATGAAGGTTCCTGGCGTGGTAGCCGTCTATACCTGGCAGGATGTGCCGGGGAGCCGCTATACCAATGCCGGCCAGACTTATCCGGAGCCCTCTCCCTATGACCGTCTGATCCTGGACCGCCATGTGCGCTTTGTGGGAGACGCAGTGGCCATTATCGCTGCAGAAAATGAAAAGGCGGCGCTTCGGGCCAGAAAGCTGATAAAAGTAAAATACGAAGTGCTGGAGCCTGTCCTGGATTTCCGCAAGGCAAAGGATAATCCGGTTCTGGTGCATCCGGAGGAGGACTGGTATCCGCCCTGCCCGGTGGGAGGGGACAACCGCCGCAATCTGGTGGCCAGCGGGGTGAATGAGGACGGAGACGTGGAGGCAGTCATGGCGGATTGTGATATTGTCCTGGACCGGACCTATCACACCAAGGCCTTCAGCCAGGCTATGATGGAGACCTTTCGCACGTATACGGAGCTGGATGCCTATGGACGGCTCCATGTTATATCTTCTACCCAGATTATTTTCCACTGCCGCCGGATTCTTTCCCATGCTCTGGGAATTCCCAAGAGCCGGATTCGAGTGGAAAAGCCCAGGATCGGCGGAGGCTTCGGCGCCAAGCAGACGGCTGTGTGCGAGGTATATCCCGCCTTTGTCACCTTGCAGACCGGACGTCCGGCCAAGCTGATCTACACCCGGGAGGAATCGCAGATTGCCGGCTCTCCCCGGCATGAGATGGAAATCCGCGTCCGGCTGGGAGCCGACAAGGATGGGCGGATTCGCTGTGTGGATCTCTATACCCTGTCCAATACCGGCGCTTACGGGGAGCATGGCCCCACCACCGTGGGCCTGTCAGGCCACAAATCCATTCCGCTGTATACGGGGAATCTGGAGGCTTACCGCTTTGGCTATGATGTGGTTTACACCAATCTGCAGGCGGCCGGAGCCTACCGCGGCTACGGAGCGACGCAGGGAATCTATGCTCTGGAGACCACGGTAAATGAGCTGGCGGAGCAGCTTGGCATAGACCCTACCCGTATCCGGGATATTAATATGGTAAAAGAAGGCATGATTATGCCGGCCTATTACAATGAGCCGGCCAACGCCTGCGCCCTTGACCGCTGTATGGAGCACTGCCGGCAGATGTTTGGCTGGGATGAAAAGTATCCGGTGCGAGATATGGGCAACGGCAAGGTGCGCGCCGCCGGAGTGGCCATGGCCATGCAGGGGTCGGCTATCTCACACGTAGACGTGGGCTCCGCCACCATCAAGCTTGCGGAGGACGGCTCCTATAATCTGATTATCGGCGCGGCGGATATGGGGACCGGCTGCGATACGATTCTGGCCCAGATGGCCGCCGAATATATGGACTGCGATGTGGATAACGTGGTTGTCTTTGGAGCAGATACGGATGTATCGCCCTATGATTCCGGCTCCTATGCCTCCTCTACCACCTATGTCACCGGCAAGGCCGTGGAAAAGGCCTGCGCACAGCTGAAGGAGAAGATCTGTACGATTGCGGCAGAGCAGATGAACTGCGATCCAGGAGAGATTGTCTTTGAGGGAAAGCAGGTGCGCCGGATGAATACGAAGGAGACCATGACTCTGGAGGATATCGCCTACAAGTCTCAGTCCTTTAGCACCCACGCCGCCCAGGCCACCGCCAGCCATTCTTCCCCCGTTTCGCCGCCGCCCTTTATGGTGGGAATGGTGGAGATCGAGCTGGATAAAGAGACCGGTCAGGTGACGGTGCTGGATTATATGGCCGTGGTGGACTGCGGAATTCCCATCAATCCGGCTCTGGCGCGAATTCAGGCCGAGGGAGGCATTGTCCAGGGCATCGGCCATACGCTGTTTGAGGATGTACTTTATGATGAAAAGGGACGCCCCATGGGCTCGTCCTTTATGCAGTACAGACTGCCTACACGGCTGGATATGGGCAAGCTCCGGGTCGAATTTGAGCGAAGCTATGAACCCACCGGCCCGTTTGGAGCCAAGTCCATCGGTGAAATTGTCATCAACACGCCGGCTCCCGCCCTGACACACGCCATCTACCGGGCAACCGGCGTATGGCACCGGGAGCTGCCGATCACACCGGAGAAAATAGTCATGGCCAATAGGAGGAAAAACGATGAGATATCCAAAGGCGCTGAGTAAAAATGGAACCATAGGCTTCGTAGCTCCCTCCTTCGGCTGCAATATCGAGCCCTACCGCACCCGGTTTGAGCAGGCGCAGCGGGCATTCCAGGAAAGGGGACACGGTCTGGACCTGGGGCCTAACTGCTATGCGGGAGAGGGGATCGGTATCAGCAGCACGCCGGAGAAATGCGGCCGGGAGCTTACCGAGTGGTACTGCCGGACAGAGAATCAGGCGCTGATCTCCTGCGGCGGAGGCGAGCTGATGTGCGAGATTTTGGATTATGTGGACTGGGATAAAATACGTGCGGCCGAGCCCAAATGGTATATGGGCTTTTCGGACAATACGAATTTCACCTTTTTGCTGCCGACACTGTGCGATACGGCGGCGATCTACGGTCCCTGCGCCACCAGCTTTGGCATGAGGCCCTGGCATGAGTCTTTGCAGGATGCTTATGAGCTGCTGCGGGGCGAGAGGACGGCGGTGAAAGGTTATCCTTTGTGGGAAAAGGCCGAGCCGGAGACGGAGGAGGCGGACCCTCTGGCCCCCTACCACCTGACGGAGCCCAAGATACTGAAAAGCTTCGTGGGAGAGCGGCCGGCGCAGGCCCAGGAGGAGCTTGGCTTTGCGGGACGGCTGCTGGGCGGCTGTATGGACTGTCTGGTGAATCTCACCGGCACCTGCTACGACGAGGTTCCGGCTTTTATTCGCAGGTATCAGGAAGACGGGATCATATGGTTTTTGGAATCCTGCGATCTCACGGTGATGGCTATGCGCCGGGCCATATGGCAGATGAAGCACAGCGGCTGGTTTGACCACGCAAAGGGCTTTGTGGTGGGGCGGCCTCTTCATTTCGGGGAGGAGGCAATGGGCCTTGATTCATATCATGCCGTGCTGGATTTGCTGGCGGAATATCAGGTGCCGGTAATTATGGATGCAGATCTGGGCCATTTGCCGCCCATGATGCCGATTATCTGCGGCGCGTTGGGGCAGGTACAGGTCAGAGGCAATGAGATCCGGCTGGAATATGAGAAGAGATAAAAGCCAAAAAGCAAAAAAAGCAGAAAAGCAGTCTAAAAAGCAGCAGGAATGGTATAAGACATAATTAATGGTATAAGGCATAATTAATGATATAAGGCATAATTTTGCTTGACAGAATGAGGAGAAGACATCTGTGTACTACAAAATTGGAGATCTTGGAAGGATGTTCGGTCTGTCCAACGAGACTCTGCGATATTACGAGAAAAAGGGAATCCTTCACAGCCATCGGGATGAGGCGACAAATTATCGTTATTACAACGTGATGGACGTATACCGCCTGGGGATTATCCGCAACGTGCGCAACATGGGAATGTCGCTGAACGACAGTATCGCCTTTCACAAGGGCGCGAGCCAGAAAGAGATCCTGAGTCTGTGTGAAAAGCGCCACCAGGAACTGCAAAGGGAGATCAAGCTGCGCCAGCTGATCGACAGCCGGCTGGAGGAGAGCCTGGCCCAGGTGCAGCGGCTCCACCGGGAAGGACTTACCTTTATGGTTTGCGAATCCCCTGCCTTTTTGCGGTTTGAGGCGGGAGAGGGCAAAATGCCGATCATGGAAAAGGAGACCAGGACCCAGGGCTTGAGCTGGATGCAGAATCTGTTTTTGGTAGAGCCTTGCACCATGCTGTATCGTCAGGAGGACGGCAGCTGGCAGAAGACAAAGGGGCTTTTGACTACACGGGAGATCCATGATTTGCTGGGTCTGGAGGATTCGGATTATGTAAAGGAAATCCCGCGGATGAAAGCAGTAAATTTTGTTATCGATACCAAGGGAGGCGGAAACTGCTGGGACGACGGCCTCAGGGAAAAGCTGGAAGGCTTTATGGCGGAGAAATCTCTTTGCTACAACGGGGACCCCTTCTATCGGTCGATTCTGTATTACTATGACGACCAGGGAATATTTAATAATTATCTGGAATATTTTGTTCCGGTTTGTGAAAGTAATAGGTTGCAAAATAATTTCTAAAAATTATAGCGTCTTTTGTCAAGTATTTATTTTTTTCCCAGGCTATACATTGAGTTCGGGTGATGATCGGATCATTTACGGGAATCACCCGAACTTTTGCGGGATCGGAATATATGGACTGGGCACCCAATTCTGTGGTCAGAGCGATTCCACGGTTATCCAAGAGCATTTTCATCCGAAAAAAGTAATCGCATTCTATAATTTTTCGGGGTGAAAAACCAGCCGCGCTGCACATATCTAAAATATATTTGTGGGCGGAAGGATTGGTTTTGCCCAAAGAAAGAAAGGTGTCATCCCTGCATTGAGAAAGGCTGATTGAATCGGCGTTTGCTAAATGATGAAGATGGGAGAGGATGACAACCGGCCTTTCAGTGCAGCGCGCATGTACGATTTCAAATCTATCGCAGGGAATGTCTCGTTGAACTCCCAGAAAAAAATCAATTTCATCATTCTTATTCGTACCTGTAAGTTGAAAAGGTGATAAAAAGAAGTAATCTATTTTTATGTTAGGGTATTGTATCTGAAAGCTCTCCAAGGCTTCTATCCAGATGGGGAGACTGCTGATACCAACGCGCAGAGTGGAGCTGCTTGTCTTTTGCAAATCTTTGATTTCCCTTTTGGCATTTTCTAATTCTTGCAACGCATGAAATACATGCTCATAGAAAACAGAACCATATTGGTTGAGTCGAATATTTCTTCCTTCTCGGTCAAAAAGGCGGCATCCAAGTTCCTTCTCCAGCTTTGAAATGGTTGTGCTTAAAGTTCCATAATACCTCCAGGTGGGTTGTTTTTGTGATTTGTCTTAAGTATAGCATGATAATTATTAGCTTTCAATTTAATAATTATTAAGCTGAAAATGTAATTTACATTTTTAATAGAGACATATATGATAAATATAGGCTCAATATTAAAGATATTTATCGCATTATTACTAAAAAATATTTTTAAATCAGATAATAAAAATATAGGCGATAGAGCCGCTTCCTTTTTATGCCGTCTGGCCAACGTTCTACATATAAACTATGGTCTTGTTGTCTCAGGAAAGGAAAAGTGGAAGCAATGAGGCTTGCGGGAGGAGAAAATCTGGATATTATCATTGAAATGCATGCAAATACAGATACCGCGGCGGCAATTCAGATTGGACAGGCTTTGCAGGGGCTGAGAATCTTCTATTATGAGGAGCCTTCCCACTCATTGAACACAGGTAACTTTGAAGAAATCAAAAAGAAGGTGAATATTCCTCTGGCGGCAGGAGAACGTATATATACTCGTCACGGTTACAGGCCTTTTTTTGAAGATAGGTTATTGAGTGTGGCACAACCGGACCTGTGTCTGTGCGGCGGATTAACGGAAGCAAAAAAAATTTCGGACATGGCATGGATTTACGACATTGGCATACAGGTCCATGTTTGCGGAAGTCCGATATCTAAGGCTGCCGCTTTGCAGCTGGAAGCAGCGATTCCTAATTTTGTCATACATGAGCACCACCAAAGATCCCTGGGACTGGAAATGCGGGGCACATGCAAGTATGATTATCAGCCGGTAGAAGGGTATTATCAAGTTCCAGAGCTTCCGGGTATTGGACAGGAACCTACAGAAGATACGATTGCCCGCTGCGAAATCAGGACGATAGGAGAATATAGGCCCTATATGAAATAATGTTAAAAAAAGCGCAATATTTCCTTGACACTCATAGTACTTGAGACTTTATAATAGTTCTACCACACAAATGAGAAGGAGGAATCAATCGTGAAAAGAAGTGGTAAAACCTTTTTGAGCCTGCTGCTGGCTCTGGCTATGCTGTTGTCAGCCTGCGGCGGGACCCCGACAGAGAGCACGGCAGCTCCGACGGAGGCTCCCACCGAAGCGCCTACCGAAGCTCCCGCTGAGACGCAGGGTGCTTATACCGACGGTACTTATACCGGCACCGGCACCGGTATGGGCGGAGATGTGAAAGTTTCCGTGACGGTAGAGGGCGGTAAGATCACCGCCGTGGAAGTGACGGAGCACAAGGAGACGGCGGGCATTTCGGACCCGGCCATCGAGCAGATCCCCACGGCTATCGTGGAGGCCAATTCTCCTGAGGTTGAGGCTGTGTCGGGAGCAACGGTCACGTCCAACGCGATTATGGAAGCTGTCACCAATGCTTTAAACGGCGTGGTGGAGGAAGAGACCGAACTGGAAATCACCATCGATCCCGATGTGATCGTGGTGGGCGCCGGCATGGCTGGTCTGGTGGCCTCTGTACGTGCTGCTGAGCTGGGCGCCAAGGTTCTGGTGCTGGAGCAGAATTTCCGTGTGGGCGGATCGGCTAATACGGCTGGCGGTTCCATCTCCGGAGCCGGCTACAATATTCAGATTGAAGCCGGAATCGAGGACAGCCCCGAGGCTTTCTATGATGACTTTGTAAACATGGGCGGCGGTGAGGAAAACCTGAACCCTGAGATCGCTCTCTATCACGCAGAGCATTCCGGCGAGGCCATCAACTGGCTGCAGGATTATGTCGGCGTTGAATTCAGCGATACCGTGGACAGCGGCGGATATCTGACAATGAATACGGACCGCGTTACCTACACGGCTGGCGGAGCTTCCTCCGGCGGCGGTTCCTATTTCGTCGAGGCCCTCTCCAACAAGCTGAATGAGGCAATAGAGGCTGGAAATGCTCAGTTGTGCCTGGACACCATGGTGACGGATATTGTTCTGGATGACAACGGCGATGTTGTCGGCGTAAAGCTGGATGATATGGAGATCAATGCTCCGTCCACGATCATTGCCACCGGCGGCTACGGCTACAGCGAGAAATGGCTGAAAGAGTATAACTTTACCAATATTACTTCCAACGATCCTTCGACGGCTATCGGCAGCGGTCTGGATTTCGCCCACACGGCGGGCGCAGCCTTTGACAATATGGACTACTGCTCCTGCTACGGCGGTTCTGTTCCGGTCAGCGGTTTCCAGGCTTCCCTGCGCTGCACCATCAATTATAACGGAGCTATCTGGGTAAATATTGACGGTGACCGCGTCTTCAATGAGCCTGCTGCAACCTCCATGGATAAGCGTACCGTGTGGAGAACGGCGGAAGAGAATACAATCTACGTGGTGCTGGCAGAGAGCATGCTCTCCGATGACGAGCCTCTCTTCACCGGTATGATGAGCAACTCCGAGGGCTTTACCAACGAAGAGAAGATTGCTGAGCTGATCGAGCAGGGCTATATGTTTAAGGCCGATACCATCGAAGAGCTGGGCGAAATGATCGGAGCTGAGAACCTGGCCGCTACGGTGGAGCAGTACAATACGGACTGCGCAGCCGGCGAGGACAGCGTCTTTGGCCGTACGGACAATTTGGTACCCTTCGAGGAAGGCCCGTACTATGCGGTGCTGACGTATCCTTATCTGATGATGACGGCCGGCGGCCCTCGTATCAACGATCAGGCTCAGATGGTTCGCGAGGATGGCACTGCCATCGGCGGCGCTTACCTTGCTGGTGAGCTGATCGGTTCCGCCAATATCGCCGGACACAATACCATCGGCGGCATTGGCCATGGCATCTGCGCTACCTGGGGCAGAAGAGCGGCTGAAATGGCCTGCGAGAACGCTGGTATCGCGGTGGAATAACCATCGGGAAGATAGAAATACGCGCCATCAGGCGTACATAAAAGCAGGGCTGTTCGCCTTGACAGATAAGAACTGTCATGGGCGGGCGGCCCTGTTTTTGTTTAAAAACACAAAAATAGGATATAATACAAAGATTGAATTAGGGAAAATGACGATATATTTTACAACTTATGCAATAAACATGATGTAAAATTATCAATAATACAAGAAAAAATCAGAGAAAAACAACAAAAATAGCAGAACCCCCTTCTATAATTATTCCAGGTGAGAGATTAGAATTTAATTGTAACGAATGTTTTTCTTGGCAAAAACATACCACGCATATGATGAAGGAGGGAACATCATGAAGAGACGACGTATAGTGGCTTTTTTACTGGCGTTGATGCTGATTTTGCAGATGACGCCGCCTGCTACGGCAATGGCCTACCCGGCTCCGGAATTCGGCGCGCAGGACAGCGTTGCCAAATTTGAGAACGGAACGCCGGTTTCGGTAGCCCATCGCGCCGCCTGGCGGAGCGGGCCGGAAAATTCTCTGTTGGCCATTGCGGCGTCGATTCAGATGGGGGTTGATGTGGCGGAATTGGACGTAAAGCTTACCAGCGACGGCGTTGCTGTCCTTTCCCATGATGAATCCATTGACCGATGCACGACAGGAAGCGGAAGCATTTCCGATTACACCTGGGAGGAGTTAAAGGGAATACCTCTGGAGCCGGAGGAGGGCGGGAGCAATACCCCGTATGTTCTGTCGGAGGCGGAAGCGCAACTTTTAAACAGTCTTCCCCATTATGCGGAACATAACGGCGCGGCGGCAGCCGGGGGCACTTTGCCCATAACCAGGCTGGATGACGCAGTGGATTTGATTAAACAGCTGGGGCCCAATACGATGATTAATTTGGATCACTGTTTCTCGCAGGAACGGTTTGTGGCATGTTATATATTGTTCCGCGAGACGGGGATGCTGAATCAGGTGTTTTTTAAAAATTCCGTAGACAGCGCTGCGATGAACAGCTGGTATGAGGCGGCTGCGGCTGCATGGAATGAAAAGCATCCGGATTCTCCCATCGATGCGGGCGAGGTGCAGAGAAGCATTCTCTATGTATATATTATTCGTAATGCAGATTATTCCGTTTTGCAGTCTCATCTTGACAACGGAGATAATCTGGTCATGGTGGAAATCTGCATTTCCGATGACAATATGGACGCGCAGATTCACGATAACCTGGAGCCCTGGTGCAAGGAGCATGATGTGGCCATGTTTGTGAACACCATGTGGTCCGGCCTGTGCAGCACAAAGGCGGATACGGAGACCACCTGGGCAGAAATGCTGGACCGCGGTTACGCTGCGATTCAGACGGACCGGCCCAGCGAGCTGGCGGAATATCTGGCGGCTTACAATAGCACGAGAGAGGCCAAGGGAGTTATCGAAGCAGAGCATTTCCATTTATTTAATTATGATGATTACGGCTTGTATGTGGCGGCGGCATCGGATGACGCATTGAATAAAAAGGTAGAAAACATGGAATCCGGCGATTATCTGGAATACCGCAATCTTGTTTTTGACGGCACAGAATCCATGGTGAATTTCCAGATGAAAAGCTTGGCCGGAGGAGAACTGTCGGTCTATCTGGACAGTATGACCAGTGAAAACCGAATCGCTCAGATATATTTGTCTCCTTCTGCGGATTACCAGATGGTGAGCGCGGCCATAGAGACGGCTGTTCCGGCTGGAACCCATACCGTTTATTTGCAGGTAAGCGGAGCGGCGGACACGGCGCTGCTGTCCATAGATCATTTTCGTTTTGTAAATGCTTCCGACTATTTGGAAGGTGCCGTTATTTCCGATATTTATGTCGAAACGCAGGTTGGCACGGCGCCGGCGCTGCCCGGCAGCGTGGAGGCTGTGGCAGGAGACGAGACGTACGGGCTGGAAGTCCGCTGGGAGCAGATACCGGAGGAAAACTATGCCAAAGAAGGGCAATTTGTGGTTCTGGGGTATGTTCCGGCGCTGAAAACCTATATAAAAGCTACGGTGTCCGTGATAGATGAGAGTGCAATAACGCCGGTTATACCGGAGGAAAATCTGGTTTTATGGCTGGACGCGTCGGAGGGAGTTACCCAGGAAAACGGCGTCGTATCTGAGTGGGCCTCCAAGGTCGGGGATATTACGGCCACATTGAAGACGGGAAGCCCCACCGTGACGGACAGCGCGGCTGGCGGGAACGCAGGTATATATTTTGACGGCAGCGACGCCATGGATCTGGTTATGCCGGATAACTTCTGGAATGAAAAAGATGAATTTACGGTACTGATGTATGTTTCTTCGGAGAATACGACCTCCGGAGCAAGTAACGGTACGCAGAGTCAGTATCACAGCGTGATGTATTTCGGCGAGACGGCCGACTGGGGCAGCGCCTACTTTAACGCCAGCCAGAATGAGGTGATCTGGCGTTTTGGCAGCGGAACCAATGGCGATTATGGAACTACTTACGAGCGCGAGCTGTCTGTTGGAAGCATGTATACGGGGACGGCCATCCGCAAAGACGGTACCAGCGATGCCATGTTTATCAATGGAGAGAAAATCTATACGGGAACGGCGGCTTCCGGTTCCACGAAGAATATTTCCTCTGCCGGCTGGATTGGACTGGGTAAGAATAATACGTACTTTACGGGAACCATCTGTGAAATTCTGATCTACGATGCGGCACTGACAGATGAGCAGATTGAAGCGGCGCAAAAAGCGCTGGCGGAAAAGTATGCGGATGAAATAACGGATCGGGAGGCGGTGGAGGTTTACTGCGAGGCCGGTTCGGCTCCCACCCTGCCTGCAGCGGTGACGGTTACCTGGGAGAGCGGCCATACAGCGGGTCTGGGAGCAGCCTGGGAAAGCATCGACCCGAATAACTACCTGAATGAAGGGAGTTTTACAGTAAACGGAGTCCTGGCAAATGGAGATGCCGTAACGGCCCAGGTAACAGTAACGGCGGCCAGTGAGCAGGGACAGGTCACAACCGATGGAATGGTATTCTGGCTGAATTCTTCGGAAGGGATAACGACGGATGAAAGCGGAGTTATTACGGAATGGAAATCCAAAGTAGGGGATTATTCCGCTGTCTATAAAAAAGGCGATGCAAAAATTGAGGAAAATGCAGTTAATGAAAAAACGGCAGTCGCCTTTGACGGCGATGAAGACGTGCTGCAAATGGATTTGGAAGGAGACCGCCTCAACGGCCTGACCGGCGTAACGGTCGTTGTGTATGCCGCGTCGGAAACGCCATGGGAATATGATTCC
>CALWLM010000098.1 GCA_944381515.1 uncultured Lachnospiraceae bacterium
TGGCTTGATTTTGCTTGTACCAGATTTACACCTGACTTGGAGAAAAGCCTTGATTTCTCTTGGTTTTTTTATACTCGCTTGATAGTGCTTATGTCGCTTGGGGCCATCTCCTAAGCGGTAGGTCGGAGGTTCGAATCCTCTCAGGGACGCCAGAGTATTATCGCGGAAGATTTTTCACGAAATCTTCCGCGTTTTTTCATATGAATCGGATACCAATTTCCTGGAAGAGGCCGGGGAATTAACGCATTTAATCGGAGTTTTAACAACAAAGAACGATATCAGCAGTAATCTGGATACATATTCGGTTAAAGCCTATACGTGGGCTGTTTTTCCAAACGAAGGGCCCTTTCCATTTACTTTGCAGGACACTATGGCAAGGATTTATTCGGAATGGTTTGCGACCGCGGATTATGAGCTGGCAGAGTCGTTATCTTTCTCTTTTACAAAAATGGATGAAAAAAAACCCGATTACGCATACAGCGAGATTTGGATTCCGGTAATCCAAAAAGAAGGGTAAATTGCCCGGCATCTCAATTTACCCGTATTACAATTTTTCCGTCAATCTTATGGCTGTCCATATCATAAAGAGCCTGAGCGATGTGGGAGAATGGATAGACGGCGCCTATGGAAGGGGTTAAGTTGTGATGGTCCAGAAAGCTATAGATATCTGCCATGGTTTGGGCGGTCGGATAGTTGCTGAAGAAGCCGGTGAGGTAGACCCCGTTTGGAATATCCTTGATGGGATCAAAGCCATTTAAAGAATAAATACCGCCCAGAATGCCGGTACTGCAAACAATACCGCCCTTTGCTACAGCGGTAAGAGTGTCCTTTAGATACCTGGAACCGACCAGATCAAGAGCCTTTGTTATTGGGGGAAAGGCCGAGGCTTGCAGTTTTTTGGTCAGACTCCCGTCATCCAAAACAGCAGCATCTGCATTTTTCAGCAGATGGATTTTTTCTCTGCGATGCGTGGTCGCGATGACCTTGCAGCCCAGGGCTTTTGCAAGCTGGAGAGCGGCATAGCCCAGAGCGCAGGTAGCCCCCCGGATTAACAGAACGTCTTCGGCTTTCAGCCGCAGGCATTCAAATAAGGAACCCCAGGCGGTAAAATAAGTTTCGGGAACGGCGGCGGTCTCTTCCCAGGAGAGCCTGGTGAGGACAGGGAATACATGGTGAGCAGGGAGCAGGGAATACTGGGCGTAGCTGCCGTTAAAGCTGCGGCCCATCCCTCCCATCAGAGCGACGACTTTTTGTCCCCTGACGAAGGTACTGTCAGAGGGATCAATGATTTCACCTGCACATTCTATGCCTGGAATGATGGGCTTTTGAATGTAATCTGTCTGAATTTCGCTGAGCCGAAGGAGCTGTTCGGAATGATTTAAGCCAAAGGCTTTTACCCGGACCAGCACCCAGCCGAGCCGTACCTTTGGTACAGGATAATCGGTCAAACGTATTTTTTCGGCGGGAGAGGGCTCTGTCAGAACCACAGCTTTCATTGCAGGAGGGAGCGATTCCTGAATCCTATCAGGAGCGGAGGCAGAGGTCATATCAGCAAAGAATAAAGAAGAGCCGCTGTTTATCATAGGTTTATCTCCTTCCAGCACTGAGGATCGGCGGCATAGAAATTGCCGTCTCTGCCGCTGGCGACTGCCGGACATCCGCGGCAAAAGGCCAGTAGTTCGCATTTTGCACATTTTTCGAACTTTTGATAGTTCCGGTAATATTCCATCTGACAGATCCAGATATCAGCCAGGCGATCGGTAAAGACATTACCTGCCCTGCTGTTTTGTACGCGGCGGCAGGCGTAGACATCGCCGGTGGGCAGTATAGTCAGATGGCAGTTGCCGCAGTTGCAGCCGCCGTAAATCGTGCCCTTTTCTGTGTTGTCCGGAATTTTGAAAGCGCCGGTCTCATATTCGTATAAAGTCCACAGATGATCTTTTTTGTTCCAATAGGTTTTGCAGCCGGCCTTTTCGTGCTCTTTGAATTTTTGGTCGCAGTCTGCCAGTAACTGACGGTAACGCTGCGGGGTAATTCCCACGTCCTTTTCTTCACTGGTGGGGCAGTACCGGGCAAAGGCAAAAACGTCAGCTCCTGCTTGTGCCGCGATGTCGATAATATCCGGTATCTCGTCAATATTTGTACCGGAAACGGTCGTCATGATTACACTGCGAATCCCTGCGCGGTTTATGCAGCCGATTTTGTCCAGAGTAATATTGAAAGAGCCTGGTTTGCGGAACCAGTCATGGGTTTTTTGCATGCCGTCCAAAGAAAGCTGATATTTTTCGCAGCCGTATTCTTTTAGCCTGCGGCAAACCTCGTCATTGAGGTGAAAGGGATTTCCCAGGATGGTAAAAGGGACAGCATGTTCCTTCAGCAATTGCAGAAGCCGCCAAAAGTCGGGATGCAGGATAGGATCGCCGCCGGTAATATAAAAGTAAGGGAGCCGATTATATACTTTGCAGAAATCCAGACAGTTGTAAAAAGTATCCTGGATCTGCTGCCAGTCCATGGCATCTGGCTTTTTGCAGCTGTCCTCTGAAAAAATATAGCAGTGCTTACAGCGCTGATCGCATTCGTCTGTAATATGCCACTGGAAGGCAAAATATTGTTTCATGACGTCACCTCATTTATTAAAGAATTTCGCTATTTCTCATAGGGAGTAAAACATGTAAACATAAGGGGAGAAGAATTCCCGGCAGGCCTGGCTTTTGCTTTGCCCGCCGGGAATAAAACAGAGAAGAATTATCGTCCGGCTGCGCCGCAGGCAGCAGGAGCTTCCTCGGGCTTGTCGGCTGCGCCGCAGGCGGAACCGCAGGCAGCGGGGGCTGCGTCTGTTTTTGTGCTCCATCCAAACAGGTTAGAAAGTGCCATAATTTTTACCTCCGTTTTTTGATATCGGGCGGTTGTCCGCTCGCAATATCAGTATAGCGAGGGATAAAAAAAGAAAGAAGTACGCACTTTTTTGTGCCGTAGTTACCGAAAGGTGACTTATTGACCCAAAAGAATAATGTATACTATAATGAGAAAAAGGAGGTTCCGCCATGCTGAAAAAAGAAGACATGCCTGCCTGTCCGGTGGCCACTACGGTCGCTTTGATCGGGAGCAAATGGAAATTGCTGATTATCCGAAATCTGCTCATGCGTCCCTGGCGTTTTAATGAATTGAAAAAGAATCTGGAGGGAATCAGCCAAAAGGTTCTGACAGATAGTTTGCGCTCTACGGAGGAGGACGGAATTATTATTCGCACGGTATATCCTGAGGTTCCGCCGCGGGTGGAATACAGACTGAGCGAGCTGGGAGAATCTATGCGTCCAATCATCGACGCCATGGAGAAATGGGGTAAGAGCTATAAAGAAAGATTGGAAAAAAGTCCAAGGAAAAATTATGCAGGATAGAAGGAATTCGATATTGCTGGCGGGACTTTGTCTTCTGGTCCTAATATTGCTGTGGAGAGGGAACGGAAATAATACAGAGGCGGCGGCAGCGACCTGCGAAGAAGAGCCGGTGTCTATCTTGGCAGCTGCGGATCTTCATTATCTGTCGCCTCAGCTGACCGATGGCGGAGAGATGTTCCGTCAGGTAATAGAGGCTGGAGATGGAAAGGTGATGGAGAGGGATCAGAGGATGAAAATTTGCTTCATTTTGACCGGTATGCAAGAGAGGTGCTGATACGCACCAGCCGCAATCAGGTTTTGTCAGCCTTTGCGGAAAGCGGGCTTGATGAGAAGGATAAGGAGCTTATGGCGGACACCTTTGCTCAGATTAATCTCGCATATTTTGCCGGGGACCCGATTGATGAAGACGCTTTGGATGACGGATTGGAGTTGTGGAGGCAGCAGCCGGCTTCCTTCTTTTCTCTCTATATAGATACCATTCTGGCCGATGAAGGGAATGGCTGTCACAGCATTCATTACGCCAGATAGAAACTGCGGCAAAAGCCCCTTTCAGGCAGGAGATAAAAACGCACTGTCTGGGAGGGGGTCACTTTTGTCTGAGAGGGGGATCACTTTCGAAACCCTGTAAATAACCGCTCGCCAAACCGGACAGAGTCTGCTATAATCGCTGTGAAACCATGCTCCGGGAAGACAAAGAATAGTAAAAAGAAGAAGCAAAAGACGGAGAAATAAAAGAAAAAGAAAGGAATGGAAGCAGGATATGAAGATTGCGGTGACATATGACAATGGAAATGTTTTTCAGCATTTTGGAAGGACGGAAGCCTTTAAAGTGTATGAGGTGGAGGACGGCAAGGTGATTGACAGCCAGGTGATGAGCGCCGGCGGAGTAGGTCATGAAGCGCTGGCCGGTTTGCTGGCTGATCAGTCTGTGGACGTGCTGATCTGCGGCGGCATTGGAGGCGGCGCTCAGGCAGCTTTAGCGGAAGCAGGAGTGGAGCTGTGCGCCGGGGCCCAGGGAGATGCAGATCAGGCGGTGGAGGCCTATCTGAAAGGAGAGCTGGTTTCCACTGGAGCCAACTGCGATCACCATCACCATGAGGAAGGCCACTCCTGCGGTCACCATGAAGAAGGCCATTCCTGCGGTCATCATGAGGAAGAACAATCCGGCCAGGAGCAGGAAGGGGAAGCTTCCTGCGGGGACGGCTGCGGGAAAGGATGCGGAGGATGCTCCGGCTGCGCTCCTTCCATTACGGGACGCAATGTGGGGAAAACCTGCCGCGCCCATTATCGCGGAACCTTTAACGACGGAACCCAGTTCGATTCTTCCTATGACCGGGGAGAGCCTCTGGAATTTGTCTGCGGCGCGGGCCAGATGATCTATGGCTTTGATGCGGCCGTGGCGGATATGGAGGTAGGCCAGATCGTGGATGTTCATCTGATGCCGGAGGAGGCCTACGGCCAGCCGGACCCCAATGCAATCTTTACCCTGGAGATTGCTCAGCTGCCCGGATCGGAGGGACTGAATGCAGGAGACAAGGCTTATCTGACCAATCAATATGGCCAGCCCTTCCTGGTGACGGTAACGGCTAAGGATGAGACGACCATCACCTTTGACGCCAACCATGAGATGGCAGGCAAGGAGTTAAATTTCCGGATTGAGCTGGTGGAAGTAAAATAATAAAAATCGTTTACCCAAAGGCGCGGGGGCCTGTATTTCACTGTACCAGGTGATCTGCAAAGCCGGACGACATATAGACCTGGTAGTCCGAGGTGACCCAGCAGGCCTCCGCACCTTCATAATGGGACAGAATCTCCTTTCCGGTCTCCACATCCACCATAAAGAGAGCGGTGGATAAGTAATCTGCCAGGCCGGAATCCTGGGCCAGTATGGTGACGGAGCTCATTTGCTGGGCCGGCTGCAGGGTGACCGGGTCGATCAGGTGACTGTAGCGGATGCCTCCGATATCCACGAACCGTTCATAATTGCCGCTGGTGACCATGGTTTCCTGGTCATTCAGGCGTACAATCATGTTGTCCAGATAGGAATTCTGAGCCGCCGGATCTTCTGAATCCGGGTCATACTGCGGATTTTGAATGGCGGAGGTGTAATAATCTCTGCCGTCGTCAGCGAGCCGCTTGCCCAGAATTTTGACATTGCCTCCCAGACTGATACAGGCAGACTCAATTCCAGCCTGGGCCAGATCGTCGGCCAGCTTTTCGGCGATATAGCCTTTGGCGACGGCGCCCACATCCAGCCGCATATCGGGATCGGCCAGATAGACGGTCCGTGCCTCTTCATCGAGGATCAGGCTGCTGATATCGGTGTGCCTGGCCGCCTCTGTCAGCTCCTCCTCGGAGGGGAAGGGCGTAGTGGGAACATAAGAAACTGCCTCACCTTCGCCGGACATTTGAGCGGCGCGAGCCTCTTCGATCTGAACAGCGGACATAAAATCCTTCCAGATCTGCGTGACGCTTCCAAAGGCAATGTTGGTATTGCCCCCGGTCTCGTCCATATTGTCAACAGAGAATTTAATCAGCTCAAATAGATCCTCCTCCACGGCCACAGGAGCCACGCCGGCGTTTTCATTGATGGTGCAGACATTGTTCAGGCCTTCGTAGCTGTTGTAGGCGTCAAAAAGTCGGTGGTAGGACAGGAGCCTTTCGTGAATCCAGCTTTCATAATCCTCCTTGTCCTGTTCGGGAGTCAGATAGAGCTGGACTGTGGATACGGTGTCCAGCACATCCATATAGTGATAGGTGCGCAGCGTATAGGCTCTGCTGCTGCAGCTGCACAGGAAAAAAGCGGCGCACAGCAGGGCGGCAGGAATGAAACTGAAATATTTTCTCATGTTTTCCTCCGAATATTCTTATTTTTTTATTTCCCTGGATTGTTTTTCTTTTGACTTTTATGTTCCTCTGCCATTGTAGCACTTTCGGGAAGACGGGTCAAAAGATATTTGAGCCTGTTTCCTTTTGCTTTTTAATAGTCCCTTATGCAGTCCTTTATATAGCCTGTTTTAATAGTTTCAATCGAATAGTTCTTTACCGGGCATGTATTTTCTGTCTGTTTGCGCACTATATGGAAAACATTGATTCTGACGGTAGAGATTCCCTTCTCTTTTCCTTTCCCTGAAGATCTGCTATACTGAAAACCGACGCAATTATTTCCGAGGTGAAGCATATGAGACAAATACTGGTACTTGAGGATGATCTGGCGCTGTGCGCGGGACTCTGTTTCGAGCTGGATGCGGCCGGATATGCCTCTATTCCTGCTTACAGCTGTGCCAAGGCCAGATATCTGCTGGGGCAGGAGCCCTTTGATCTGGCCCTTTTGGACGTGAACCTTCCCGATGGCAGCGGTTTTGATTTGTGCCGGGAGATAAAGGAGATCAGACCGCAGCTGCCGGTGATTTTTCTGACGGCCAACGATCTGGAGGACGATGTGTTAAAGGGATTTGACATGGGAGCGGAGGATTACGTGACCAAACCCTTCAACATGCAGATTCTGCTGAGAAGGTTGGAGGTTATTCTGAGAAGGGGAGGCAGACCGGATACAGAAAATTCTCAGCGGTGGAGCGACGGCTATCTGACCCTGGATTTTTCTTCTCTGACGGCTTATCGTGCCGGGGAGAAGCTGGTCATTACCCCCAATGAATACAAGCTTCTTAAAGTGATGACGGAAAACGCAGGAAATATCCTGACCAGACAGGTTCTCCTTGATCGTCTCTGGGACAGCGCCGGCAATTATATCGACGATCATACGCTGACAGTTGCGATGAATAGGCTGCGGGCCAAGATTGAAGACGAGTCTCACAGCTATATCAAGACGGTCCGGGGAATGGGTTATATCTGGACAGGAGGAAAAAGATGAGAAGGAGAGGGGAGAGACTGTCGAAAGCGGCGCTTGCAGTATGCACGGTTCTTTTGTGGGCGGCGCTTTTTTACATTCTATGGACCCGCATTCCCTGGGCGGGGGTACGGGCGGCGATTCTGGCCGTGTGCGGCGGTATTCTGGCAGTCACTCTGTTATGGCTCTGGTATCAGAGGAGGCAGGTGACCCGGTTTGCCGACGATCTGTGCAGGACGCTGGACGGGCTGATGAGCGGCGGGCAGATCGAGAACTATCGCCCCTATGAGGATTCCCTTCTCTCCCGTGTCCAGGGCAAGCTTTTGCAGTATTTTGACATTATGAATGAGGGAAAAGTACAGAGCAAACGGGATAAGGAAACGATCCAGGGACTGGTCAGCGATATTTCCCATCAGGTCAAAACGCCGGTTGCCGGGATAAAGATGTATGCCGGAATTCTGCGGGGACATAACCTCAGTGAAGAGCAGAGGGAGAAATTTCTCACCGTAATGGAGGAACAGATAGAGAAGCTGGATTTTCTGCTTCAGGCTCTGGTGAAGATGTCCCGGCTGGAGACCGGCACCTTTACGATTCATCCTGCGGACGGGCAGATGAGCGATACGGTGGCCAGGGCTATGAGTACGGTCTGGGCGCATGCGGAGCAAAAGGATATTGGTCTGGACGCGGACTGCGATCCCTTTGTTACCGCCGTTCATGATTCCAAATGGACAGCCGAGGCGCTGGGCAATATTCTGGACAATGCGGTCAAATATACGCCCCGGGGAGGCAGCGTCACAGTGACGGTGCGTCCCTGGCAGTTTTATGTCCGAATCGATGTGAGCGATACGGGCATTGGGATTGCCGAGGAGCATTACAGCGACGTATTCAAGCGTTTTTACCGTTCGCCGGAAACGGCCGGCGAGGAGGGGATAGGGCTGGGGCTCTATCTGGCAAACGGCATTATCACTCGTCAGAAGGGTTATATCAGCGTTAAATCAAAGCCGGGAAAGGGAACCACCTTTTCAATATACCTGCCCGCCGGGCAGGGCAATAATCAGAAAAGCAATGCAGAGAGGTAAGAAAAATGGACATCGTAACAGTGCGCAATCTGAAGAAATATTACGGGAAGGGAGAGAGTCAGGTAAAGGCTTTGGACGGCATCGATTTGACGATAGAAAAGGGTAAATTTACCGCTATTATCGGCGCTTCCGGCTCCGGCAAGACCACCCTGCTCAATATGATCGGCGGATTGGATATTCCCGATGAAGGGGAGGTGACGGTAGACGGTGTGAGCCTGAAGGGACTGAAGGAGAAGGAGCTGGCGGTATTTCGCCGCAGCAAGGTAGGTTTTGTCTATCAGAATTTTAATCTGGTGCCCACGCTGACCGTCCGGGAGAATATCCTTTTTCCGCTGAGCCTGGCTGGAACCACCCCAGACCCGGCGTTTTTCCAGGAGATTCTTGACCTTTTGCGTCTCAAGGAACGGCTGGATTCATTTCCCGGGGAACTCTCCGGAGGCGGACAGCAGAGAGTAGCGATTGCCAGAGCGCTGATAGCCAAGCCGTCTATTATTCTGGCAGACGAGCCCACGGGAAATCTGGATTCCAAAAGCGGGCAGAATGTGCTGGGCCTTTTAAAAATGTCGGTGGAGACCTATCATCAGACACTGGTCATGATTACTCATAATCTGGAGCTGGCGCAGATGGCCGACCGGGTGGTGCGGATCGAAGACGGCCGCATTTGCCAGTGAGGGAGGGTAGGTCATGCTTGCAAATAATAATCTGAAGATATGCCTGACCCTTGTCCGCCGGGACTTTCGCTTCCATCGGGCCAAGAACTGGATTCTGATTCTGGCAGCGGCTCTGGTCACCGGGCTCTATGCCTTTGTTTTTCTGCTGGGAAGCTCCGTGGAAGGCGCTTATCTGCTGAATTATCAGTATACCTACGGCTCTGCCAGCCACATTCTCTATACGGGACTCACCGAAGGACAGGCGGATATGCTGTCTCAAAACATCAATGTAAAGAGCTCCGTCCGTCTGAGCACGGTGGGCCAGCTGTCTGACGAGGCGCTGGGCCAGCGGTCGGTGAAGCTGGCGGTGACGGACAGAGAGTATGCCGAATCGGTGCTCTCGGTACCTGCCACCGGGAGACTGCCGCAGGCAGAGGGAGAAATTGCCCTGGATGAGTTTACGATGGATTCTCTGGGGATTTCGCGAGAGCTGGGAGCCCCTGTGACCCTTCGGTGGACCGACCAGACCGGTCAGGTTCACACCTCTGAATTTACGCTGTGCGGCTGGTGGGCCAGTCCTACCAATTTTACCGAGGCCTGCGCCTGGATCACCAGCGAGACCGCATCCATGCTGGCGCCGGACTATAACGGGGAGAATGCCCGCAGCGTAACCCTGGGAGTGACGCTGCATCAGCCGGGAGATCTTGAGGCGCAGGCGGAGCAGATCCTCTCGGAGCAGGGGGTAAGCGGAGCTGGCTACACGACCAATCTGGCTTATAACAACGCCAGAAAGGAGCAGGCCGAAGCCAATGCCATGCCCTACTACTATCCAGCCGGTCTGGTGCTTATCTGCGGTTTTATGATGATCTACAGCATCGTCCATGTGGCGGCGGATAAGGACAATCTGTTTTTTGCCAGCCTGAAAGCCCTGGGCATGACGCCCAGACAGCTGCGCCGCTTCCTTTTGGAGCAGGGGCTGGCCGTATGGGCAGCCGGTCTGATTCCCGGCTTTCTCATCGGCTTTCTTCTGCATCTGGCTATTACCAGCCGTATTGTGGCCGGTATGGAACAAAATCCTGCTCTCTATTTCCTTGACTGGAAGCCCTTTGCCCTGGCGGCGGTCTGCACGGTGGTCACTGTGGTGCTGGCCTATCTTCTGCCTGCCGTAAGACTGTCCAGGATGACGCCTGCTCAGACCATGAAGGAGAAAGAGGGCAGGGGAAGGATATCCCGCCCCGGCGACGGTCGTGTAACCATTATGGATTTGGCCCTTCGCACGCTGGGCAGAGAAAAGGGGCGGACGCTCTTTTCGGCGGGGGCTCTGCTGTTGGCGCTGCTGCTTTTGAGCTCCATCTGGATTCAGTATGTAAGCTTCCGGGAGGATATCTATATTGCGGCTCTTTCACCCTGGGACTATACCTTAACCGACGGTTCTGCTTATCTGTCCGTGCAGCGGTACAATTCCAATAATCGGGGAATAACCGATGAAACCATAGAGGAGCTGAAGCAAAGGCCGGAGGTCGCTTTGGTGAGCGCAGTAAAGACGAAGGAGGTCAGGCTTACGGCCTCCGACGAGCTCAGGAGGCGGCTGTCGGACTATTATAACAGCGAGGGCACAGAGGCGGGTATGACCAGGCGGGAGGAGATGGCTGGTTATCCTGACTGGACGGAGGGCCTGGAGCGTCTGGAAGAGACCGGGGAATATACCGGAGTGGTGGTGTCAATAGAAGGGGAGTATCTGGACTATCTGGTGGAGAATCTGCCTTTTAACGATGGGGGATACGATGCGGAATTGTTTCAGCAGGGAGGCTGGGTGCTGACCAGCGGGGCCAATGCCGAAGGACTCTCCAGCCTGGCTGCCGGTGAGACCGTGGAAATAGAGGGGAAAACCCTGGAAGTCATGGGGGCTCTGGCCGATAATGGTTCCATCCTAAGCGGCTCCAACAGCCGGGAGGCGGCGTTTTGTCTCTACTATTTCGTATCGCCGCAGGATTTTGAGGAAATGTTTCCGGATCAGCCGGTGCGCCAGGCGGCGGTGAATATCGATCACAGCCGTCAGGAGGAGTTTGAAGCTTATCTGGACGAGTATGAGCAGAGCTTAAACCGGGGCATGCGCATCACCCGGCGCAGCGAATACCAGGAGAATTTTGAGAATGCCAGACTCAATACCGTGCTGCCGGAACTGATTGTCAGCCTTGTTCTCATGGGCATTGCGCTGGTCAATTTCATGAATCTTTTGGCGGCCAAGACAGTGAGCCGCCGCCGGGAGTTTGCTGTGTATGAAAGTCTGGGAATGACCCAGACGCAGTTAAAGGGCCTCCTTGTAAGGGAGGCGGTTCTGCATGCAGCCTTTATAGCTCTGACGGTGGGACCGGCGACATTGCTTTTTGATATCTTTATCATGCCGGCGGTGGTTCTGAGAAGGGGGTCCTGGTGTATGGTTTATTCCTTTTCAGCGGCGCCTTTGTGGCTTGTCCTGCTGGTTGTGACGGCTCTTTCCCTCCTTATTCCGTTAGCCTGTCTGCGTTTTGTGGCGCAGGGAACCATTCAGGAGCGGCTGAGCCTTCGGTATTCCGAGGGGAGAATCTGAGCCACGTCCCGAAAAGCCCGGGAAAACTTGCCCTGGGATTCATAACCCATACGGGAGGCGATGGAGGCAATGCTGTCATCGGTATCCCGCAGAAGCTTCATAGCCTGATGGATACGATATTCCTTCATATAGGTGGCGATGGGCAGACCGTAGACCGCCTTAAACACCTCTTTGAGGGTGGAGGTGTTGATCAGGAACTGCCGGGAGAGCTCATCGATGGTATAACGGCGCTCCGGATGGTGGATCATCAGGTCGTGAATCTGGCGAATCTGCTCGGTCTGGCGGGAAAAGTAGAGAGTCAGTTCTTTTTCATCGGATAGGTCTAACTGACTGAGATACAGTAAAAGCTCCTGGACTTTCAGCTTATAGTAAGGCAGGCGCAGCTTCTCCGGCAGTCCGCATAAGGGGCCGAAGACAGCCTCGATCTGGGAGGAGGCGGGCAGGGCAAAGGGCTTGTGGTCTGTACACAGCCGGGCGGCCAGCGCAGCCGCGTCAAAGTCTGCCTCCCGTAAAATATCCGGACAGTTCTGCTGCAAAACCGTGAGATCCGCCGAGACGGAAATCCCTTCATAATACCCCAGTGGAAGCATCATGACAGAATCGGAACAGCAGTCCATGCTGTGGATGGCCAGATCACCGGCCCCCAGATAGACTGCTGTTCCGTTTTTCATATTCCAGCCGGTACGCCCCAGACGGCAGTAATTGATCTCAAGGATTGTGGGAAATGCCTGGTGATGAAATACAAAGCGTTCCCCCAGGTAATAGTGCAGGGAGACGGTGATTCCGGGGCAGACCGAATAGATAATGAGACGGCCCTTCCCGTCTGTGCGGATCTGGGACTGCCGGGCGAAGGGAGGGAATTCTTCGGCAGCCGTCTGCAGATATTGCGGGCATTCGATGAGAAAAGAGCCTTGAGAGATATCCCGCAGAGCTTCACAGACGGAGGCGTTTTCCTCTTTTTTCATAGGCTATGTCCTTTCTCAGACAGTTCGCTGGGACAGGTGATGGCAACCATTTTTTCAATCATATGATGCAGAAGCCGGGAGGGCTCCGTATCGGCCGCCCGGTAGTAGACCTCTTTGCCGTCCCGGCGGCTGACGATCAGGCCGGCGGCTTTCAGCTGCTTGAGATGGTGAGAAACGGCGGGACTGCTCATGCCCACCAGACTGGACAGATTGATGACACATTCCTCACAGTGGCACAGAATCCAGAATATGCGGACCCGGCTGCCATCGCCCAGCTGCTTAAAGAGATCGGATACCGTCTGAAAGTCCTCCGGGCTGGGCGCATGGGACAGCTCCTGCTCGATCTGCTGCTGGCCGTGATCGTGAGGCAAAATGGTGTGGAACATGGGAAAACCCCCTTTCACATTGCATGGAAAATATAAGATCGTAAAATATAATATCGGTTAAGCGCCTGTATCTTGTATTTGTATCCTGCGTCTGTATCTTATTTTAGCACAGAATCCGCCGGCGGAAAAGGTGAGGCTTCGGCGGATTTTGCAGCTCTTGGCCCAAACGGAAAAAGGATTGGCCCAAACGGAAGTTTTTCGATAAAGCATATTGACAAACGGGCGGGAAGGCTCTATGATGTAATCAACAATTAAACAATATTTTAATCGTTTAAGAAAACAGAGAGCAGAAAGGATGGAATCCGAGATGAAGAAAACCTACAAAATCGAAGTGGACTGTGCCAACTGTGCCAATAAGATGGAGGAGGCTGCCTCCCGCACCCCCGGCGTCAAGAGCGCTACGGTGAATTTCATGACTCTCAAGATGATTGTGGAGTTTGAGGAGGGGCAGGACCCCAAGGCCGTAATGCAGCAGGTTCTCAAGAATTGCAAAAAGGTAGAGGACGACTGCGAGATTTATCTTTGAGATCTCGGAGAAAAATCCAGCTGATTGGAGTGATAGAAATGACTAAGAAACAGAGGGTTATGCTGATCCGGATTCTGACGGCGGCCGTCCTGCTGGTTGTACTGAATTTCCTGCCGGTGACCGGACTTTTGCGGTTTGTCCTGTACATGGTTCCTTATCTGGTGATCGGCTATGATATTCTGCGCAAAGCTGTGAAGGGAATCAAAAACCGCCAGGTCTTTGACGAGAGCTTTCTGATGGCCATTGCCACCATAGGCGCGATAGCTCTGGCGATCTACGAAAAAAGCGGCGATTACACCGAAGCCATCGCCGTGATGCTGTTCTATCAGGTGGGCGAATGGTTTCAGAGCTATGCGGTGGGCAAGAGCCGCCGCAATATCAGCGAGCTGATGGATATCCGCCCGGACTATGCCAACATAGAGAAGGACGGCCGGCTTGTGAAGGTGGACCCCGATGAGGTGGAGATCGGCAGCATGATTGTCGTGCAGCCTGGCGAGAAGGTCCCCATTGACGGTATTATCGCAGAAGGTGAGGCCACCCTGAATACCAGCGCCCTGACAGGCGAGAGCCTGCCCAGAGACGTTCATGCAGGCGATGAAATTATCAGCGGCTGCATCAATATGACCGGTCTTTTGAAGATCAAAACCACGAAGGAATTCGGCGAATCTACCGTGTCCAAGATCCTGGATCTGGTGGAGAACGCCAGCTCCCGCAAGTCGAAATCGGAGGATTTCATAGCGAAGTTTGCCCGGGTATATACGCCGGCTGTCTGCGGCGCAGCCCTTTTGCTGGCCTTTTTGCCGCCGCTGGCCAACCTGCTGATTTTGGGTCAGGCTCCCGGATGGGAAACCTGGGTCTACAGAGCCCTCACTTTCCTGGTGGTCAGTTGTCCCTGCGCACTGGTTATCAGCATTCCCTTAAGCTTTTTTGCTGGAATTGGCGGAGCCAGCAAGGCAGGCGTACTGGTAAAAGGCTCCAACTATCTGGAGACCTTGTCCCAGACGAAGATTGTGGTGTTTGATAAAACCGGCACCCTGACGCAGGGCGTTTTTGAGGTAAACGGAATTCATCACAGTGAAATGGACCCGGATAAGCTGGTGGAGTACGCCGCTCTGGCGGAAAGCGCCTCCTCCCATCCTATCAGCAAGAGCCTGCAAAGGGCCTATGGCAGGGAAATCGACCGCAGCCGTGTGACCGATATTCAGGAGATCAGCGGCGGCGGTGTGATCGCAAAGGTGGACGGCATGGAAGTGGCCGCAGGCAACGATAAGCTGATGAAACGGCTGGGCATCACTTACATGGACTGTCATTCCGTAGGCACCATCATCCATATGGCCATTGACGGCAGGTATATGGGTCATATCGTCATCTCCGATGTGATAAAGCCGGAAGCAAAAGAAGCCATCAGAAGGCTCAAGGCGGCCGGTATAAAGAAGACCGTTATGCTGACCGGCGATGCCGGAAAGGTCGCGCAGCAGGTGGCCGCAGAGCTGGGGATAGATGAGGTTTACAGCGAGCTTCTTCCCGCTGATAAGGTGGAAAAGGTGGAGGAGCTGCTGAAGAGCAAGGCGGAAAAGGATAAGCTGGCCTTTGTGGGAGACGGCATCAACGATGCTCCTGTCCTTGGCCGGGCGGATATCGGCATTGCCATGGGAGCCATGGGTTCAGATGCGGCGATTGAAGCCGCCGATGTGGTCCTGATGGATGACGATCCGCTGAAAATATCCAAGGCCATCCGGATTTCCCGCAAATGTCTGCGGATTGTCTATCAGAACATCGTATTTGCTATCGGTATAAAGCTCCTCTGCCTGGGGCTGGTGGCCGTCGGCGCGGCCGGCATGTGGCTTGCCATCTTCGGCGATGTGGGCGTTATGATACTGGCGGTACTGAACGCCATTCGGGCATTGTTTGTGGGAAAGCTGTAAG
>CALWLM010000099.1 GCA_944381515.1 uncultured Lachnospiraceae bacterium
TATCCGGAGAGTTTTGCTCTGGTGCGCAGCTCCGCCAGGGTGCCTTCAAACAGAAGGCGTCCGTGATTCAGGATACCGATGTCGTCGGCCATCAGTTCTACCTCCGACAGTAAATGCGAGGAAACGAACACCGTGCAGTCGTATTGGTCGGGCAGAGATTTGATCAGAGTTCGGATTTCATGAATTCCCACTGGGTCCAGCCCATTAGTAGGCTCGTCGAGAATCAGCAGGGGCGGACGTCCTAAGAGAGCCTCGGCCAGTCCCAGCCTTTGCTTCATGCCCAGAGAGTATTTGCGGACCTGGCGGCGGCGATACTGGCTTAGGCCCACGGTTTCCAGAGCCTCGTCCACAGCCGAGCGGGGCAGCCCCAGGATGCGGCGGATAATATCCAGGTTTTCTTCTCCTGTCAGGTTGCCGTAGTAAGCCGGCGATTCGATGAAGGAACCGGTGCGGCGCAGGATTTCCATGCGATCTGCCGGATAAGTTTTTCCATCGATAAAAAAATACCCTTCCGTGGGGCGGGTCAGCCCCAGAAACATCTTCATGGTAGTGGATTTGCCGGCTCCATTGGGCCCCAGAAAGCCGTAGACGCTTCCTTTGCGGATATGAAGATTCAAATGGGAAACCGCAGTAAAGTTTCTATAGATTTTCGTCAATTCATGCGTTTCGATGATGTTCATCTCGTTGTCAGGACTCCTTTCTTCTTAAGCTTTAACGGATTTTGCCTTCTCTTTGTCTTTGCATTTGTCTTTGCCTTTGCTTGTCTTTGTTTTTTCTTCGCTTTTCTTCTGCGAATATGAGTATAAAGGAGGAACCTTGCATGCACCTTCTGTCTGCCTTACATTTACCTTACATTTCAATGGGGGCTTCTGCCGCGCCGGATAGATGTGATACAATGTGCAGGTAGGTATTCCTATTGGATGCAGCTGCGACGGTCCCACATGCTGCAAAGGTCTCAAATGCTGCAATTGCAATGGTCTCAAATGCCGCTGTATCCGCAGGCAGGAAGGGGAGAATATCATAATGGACAGGAATTATACGAAGGAAAGCTATATTAGGGAACAATATAAGGAACAATATCTTGAAGAAAAATACATGAAAGAAAAACATATTAAGGAAAAGCATATTAAGGAAAAACGAATACTTCTGGTGGACGATGAGAGGGAGCTGCTGCAGCTGGTGCGTTCCATTCTGGAAGCGGATGGATACCGGCAGATTCGTCAGGCGGGAACGGTCCGAGAGGCTCTGGAGATTGCGAAGCAGTGGCGTCCCCAGCTGGCTGTGCTGGATGTAATGCTGCCGGATGGAGACGGCTTTTCCCTGTTTACCCGGCTGCGGCAGCTGGGGGATATTCCCGCGCTGTTTCTGACGGCGAGGGGAGAGGATGAGGATCGATTTTTGGGGCTGGGACTGGGAGCCGACGACTATATTGTGAAACCTTTTCTGCCCAGGGAGCTGTCGCTGCGGGTGGGAGCTGTGCTGCGCCGCTCCTATAAACACGACAGTCCTCTGGTGCAGCTGGCCGGTTGTGCTGTGGATTTTGAGAGGGCCGAGGTGATTCGGGACGGGGAGCATCTGCCGCTTACTGCCAAGGAATTTGAGATTCTGTCCGCCCTGTACCGGGGAGCGGGCCGTATTGTGACCATCGACCAGCTCTGTGAAGCGCCTGGGGAGACAATCCTTTCGGATATGAAAATTCGCTGATGGCACATATTCGCCGGATTCGGGAGAAGATCGAGAAAAACCCTTCCCGCCCCGTATCCCTGATTACGGTTAAGGGTCTGGGCTACAAGCTGATTTTGGAGGACGGACGATGAGAAGCATTTTTAAGCTGGTTCGGCGTTTTGTGGCGACGCTGATGCTGTCTCTGCTCATTTTGCTGGTGCTGAATATTGTTCTGTTTTTGGGTATGGCTTCGGTGGGGCTGGATACCGTAGGCGGGTGGACCGCCGCCGGTACGGTCAGCGCCGGTCTTGCGGAGGATGGCCGGGGAGGCTACGTCTTAAATGAGGAAGGAGCGGCGGAGCTTGAAAGGAGAGGGGCCTGGGCGATTCTGATTGATGATGCCACCGGGGATGTGGTATGGCACAGCGACAACCTGCCGCCGGAGATACCGCTTCATTATTCCGTCTCGGATATTGCCAGAGGCGTGCGCGGCTACATTGAGGATTATCCGACCACCAGCGAAGCGCGAGGGGAGGATCTGGTAATTCTGGGTTATTCCAAGACCACCTACTGGAAGCTGATCCATAATGCTTTTGATTACCGGCTGATTGCCGGTATGCCGCGCACGATAATCGTCGCAGCGGCGGTCAACCTGCTGTGTATCATATTGATCTATCTGACGGCCACTTCCGGCGTGCTGCGGTCGCTGCGTCCTATTGTAAGCGGTATCGAGGCTTTGCCGGAGGGGGAGTCGGTATATGTCCGGGAAAAGGGTCTTTTGCAGGAGCTGGCCCGGGCTATCAACCGGTCGTCGGAACAGCTGGCCTATCAGAGCCGGGTACTGAAAAGAAAAGAAAGCGCCAGAGCCAATTGGATTTCCGGTGTCTCTCACGATATCCGCACGCCTTTGTCCATGGTTATGGGGTATGCAGGTCAGCTGGCGGAGGATGAAGCTTTGCCGCAGGAAGCCAGGCAGAAGGCGCAGATTATCTGCCGGCAGAGCGTCCGGATGAAGAATCTGGTCAATGATCTGAACCTGGCTTCCAAGCTGGAGTATAATATGCAGCCGATGAAGCCGGAACCGGTTTCTCTGACGGCGGTGGCAAGGCGTGCGGCGGCCGATCAGATCAATGCAGATCCGGCCGGTCTCTATGAGATCAGCTGTCAGTGGGAGACGGAAGAGGACCCCTGCCTGGTGATGGGAGATAAAGGGCTTTTGGAGAGGGCGGCGGCCAACCTTCTTGTCAATGCCCAGGTGCACAATCCTCAGGGCTGCCGGATCTGGGTCCGGGTGAGAGCGGAAGGAGAGAGGGCTGTTTTGGAAGTGGAGGATGACGGGAGAGGCGTTACGCCGGAGGAGCTTTCCCGTCTGCAAAACACACCCCATTATATGATGAGCGACGGCAGCGCAAAGGAGCAGCGCCATGGCCTGGGACTGCTGATTGTCCGGCAGATTGCCGCAGCTCATCAGGGAGAAGCAGACTTTGCTCATGGCAGCTGCGGAGGCTTTTTGGCGAGGCTTTCCCTCCCTCGAATTGGTTCCAATGTTAAAGGAGAATTTAACTGTTTCAACTTTTGAAAAGTTTGAAGAAAAAAATTGATGTCCAGTTGATCTTTGTGTGATATTACCCATAAGGTGGAGGATAAAAGGATGTTTAAGGTGCTGGTGGTGGAAGATGACAAAGAGCTTTTGCAGCTGTTTTGTCGGGTCCTGGAGAAAAATGGGTATCAAACGGCGGGGGCGGCCGACGGACGGGAGGCCCTCCAGAAGATGGACCAGGAATATTTTGATCTGGTGATCTCCGATATTATGATGCCCGGAATAGACGGCTATGAGCTGGTAAAATCTCTGAGAGACAGCGGCAGCAATATCCCCGTGCTGATGATTACGGCCAAGGATGCGTTTAACGATATGCAGTTGGGTTTTCAGTCGGGCACCGACGACTATATGGTCAAGCCGGTCAATGTCAATGAGATGGTGCTGCGGGTGGGCGCTCTTTTGCGGCGGGCTCAGATGATCAACGACCGTCGGGTGGTGGCCGGCCAGACAGAGCTGTATTATGATTCCATGACGGTGAACTGGGCGGGCAGGACGATGGAGCTTCCTCAGAAGGAATTTTTGCTTTTGTACAAGCTTTTGTCGTTTCCCGGGCATATTTTTACCAGACAGCAGATCATGGACGATATCTGGGGCTACGGCACGCAGACAGATCCCCATACGGTGGATGTTCATATCGGACGGCTGCGGGAGCGCTTCAAGGACAATCCGGATTTTCAGATCGTGACCATGCGGGGCATCGGCTATAAGGCGGTTAAAAGATGAGCGGCCAGACGAGAGATCAGAAAAGAGAGAAGACGGCTGTAACGGAGAGTAAAAGCAACCGCCAAATAAGAAAAAAGGCCGAAAAATGGATGAATATTCGTCTGTATTTTATTGTGCTGATTCTGGCGGTCTGCGCCCTGGCCATGGGGATTCTCCTGGGGATTTTCGATATGCTGGACCAGGTGTTTTATGTCCGGTACGGCATTGTGACGCTGCTGTGGCTCATTTTTCTGAGCATACTCATCAGCGGCCTGGTTACCACCTTTTTGACCAACCGGATTCTGCAGCCTATCCGCAGATTGGGACGGGCTATGGGCGAGGTGGCCCGCGGAGATTTTGGAGTCCGCCTGGAGACAGGCAGCCGCATCGGTGAGATTCAGGAGATCTACGAGCATTTTAATCAGATGGCGGGAGAGTTAGAGGCCACGGAAATGCTGCAAAGGGACTTTGTGTCCAATGTTTCCCACGAGTTCAAGACGCCCATCAATGCCATCGAGGGCTATGCCATGCTGCTGCAGGGAGATGCGCAGGTCTCCGAAGAACAGGGCGAATACATCGATAAAATCCTCTTTAACACCAGGCGGCTGTCGGGCCTGGTGGGCAATATTCTTCTTTTGTCCAAGATGGACAGCCAGACGATTCCCCCGCAGCGGACGGTGTTTCGGCTGGATGAACAGATCCGTCAGGCGGCTCTTGTACTGGAGCCTAAGTGGACGGAGAAGGATGTAGAACTGGATGTGGAGCTGGAGCAGACGGAGTATCTGGGCAATGAGAACCTCCTGCTGCATATCTGGACCAATCTGATTGATAATGCGGTCAAATTCGGCCCCCGGGGAGGGACGGTTCGTCTGCGGCTGTATCGGGGCGCAGATGGTCTGACCTTCTATGTGGAGGATCAGGGGCCGGGAATCGACGAGAATAAAAAGGAAAGAATATTTGACCGCTTTTACCAGGCGGAGAGTTCTCACAGAGACGAGGGCAACGGGCTGGGCCTGGCTCTGGTAAAGCAGATTCTTGATATTAACGGAGGCGGCATCCGGGTGGAAAATATGCCGGGCGGAGGCTGCCGGTTTACGGTATGGCTTCCGGAATCAGAAGGAGAGACAAATAATGGGCAGGATTAGAATCATCACGGACACGGCCTCAGACATTACGAGGCAGCAGGCGAAAGAGATGGGCATAGAAATGGTGCCTATTTCCATTTTGTTTGGGACAGACGAGATGCCTATGGAGACAGAGGAGGATTTTCAGAACTTTTTTGAGAGGCTCTACAGCGAGAAATCCCTCCCCTCCACCAGTCAGCCTTCGCCGGAGCTCTATGTGAGCCAGTACGAGGAGGCCAGAGAGAAGGATGAGGATGTGCTGGTGCTGACCCTTTCCGGGGGCTTAAGCGGCACGGTTAATGCGGCCAGGCTGGCTCAGGATGTCAGCGGCTATGACCGGGTTACGGTAGTAGACACCAGACAGGCTATTATTACTCAGCGTATGCTGGTGGAACGGGCGGTTAAACGTCGGGATGAGGGACGCAGCGTGGAAGAGATTGCGCAGGAAATAATCGAGGTGCGGGACCGAATGGTGGTCTGCGGCGTACTGGATACCCTGACCTGTCTGCGCAAGGGCGGCCGGATTCCTCCGGGACTGGACGTGGTGGGCAATGCCCTGCGTTTGAAACCGGTTATTGAGCTGAAGGACAGCGTTCTTGTTCCTCTGGGCGTTGCCAGGGGGATGAAGAAAGGGAGAGACTTTTTATACCGGGAATTTGAAGCGGCTCCCATTGATACCGACTGGCCGATATACACCGGCTATACCTATGATCGGGAGGAAGGCGAGGCTTTCCGTCAGACGGTAATGGAACGGTACAATTTATCCGAATGTCAGATGTATCCGGTGGGCGGCGTCATCGGTACGCATGTGGGCAAGAACTGCGTAGCCCTGGCCTTTGTGAGAAAGGCATAAGCATAGAAAGAAAAGCTGAAAAATCATTTGCTATTAAACCTAGAAAAGTTTTATGGTCGAAGACAAATATCCCTGCGGCGGCGCCGCAGGGATATTGTGCAGTTTGGGATATCGTCAGGGATATTGCCTGGAACACGGACGAAAACAGGGCCTGCCTGTGTCAGCCGATTCTTTATATTTTAGTATAGTTTTTTTCCCATTTCCAGCCGGATTTCGTGTCTTTCCGGATCGGAGTTGGTGTAGGCAAACAAATCAAAGCCGATGATTTCAAAACCATTTTTCCGGTAAAAGGCAATGGCGTTTTCATTGCAGGTCTGTGTTTCCAGGACTGCCATGCGGGCGCCGCTTTGTCTCGCCTGTTCCAGGATGGTGTTCATCAGCAGAGCGCCCATTCCTCTGCGGCGCCTGCCGGCGTCGAATATACAGATATTGCTGATGCGGTAGCGGTTATTCCAGCTTTCCGGAGTGCCTTCCACGAATCCTGCAAGCTGTCCGTCTTCAAATGCGCCAAAGGCAATGGGATCTTCCAGCCATTCATTAAAAAAACAGTCGTCAAAGGACATTTCCCTGGGCGCGTCAAAGCGCCTGTACTGAAGCTGGAAGCCGGACCGGTTGGTTTGAATGTCGTAATATCCGGCAGTTGTGTATTGGACCTTGAATTTGTTTCCGGCGTAGGTTTGCTTATCCAGTCGGACGATCTCCATAAACTTTATATCACCTCGTTTAATCTGGGACGCTCAGTTTCTCTTGGCTGTCTGCCCTGCTGCCTGCGGGCCGGTCTGCTGTCCAGCCTCCAGCCGGCGGAAGAGCCGGGTCAGAACGATGACGGCAGCCACAGCCAGGGCGATCTCAGCGCAGAACTGCGCGTAGGCCAGGCCGTAGAGCGGGAACAGGGTGTTCAAAATGATAAGGGCCGGGATTTCCAGCACTACTTTTCGCAGGATGGCGAAGAGGAATGCGTATTTGCCCATGCCGGTAGCCTGGAACACGCCGACGGCGATAAAGTCGATGGAAAAGAAGGGAATAGCCAGGCACATACCACGCAGGAAGCGGGTGCCGTAGGCGATAATATTTTCATTATCCATAAACAAGCGCACAAGGGAGCCGGCGCCCACATAATAGCAGACGGTGACAGTCACCAGGAAAATCAGAGCGATTTTTAAAGCAAAGAAAAGAGTGCCCTTCATTCTCTTGATATTTCCGCTGGCAAAGTTATAGCTGATGAGAGGCATGATGCCCTGGGACAGACCCATGGCAATGTAATTGGGGACCATGTTGATCTTCTGGGTAATGCCGATGGCGGCTACTGCATCGGAGCCAAAGGCAGCGGCAAAATTGTTGAGCACGGTCATGCCGGTGACATTTAACAGGTTCTGAATGGCGGCAGGAATACCGACGCCGCAGACGCCTGCGATAATGGCTTTGTTGAGCCGGAACATGGAGGGCTTGATGCAGACATAGGTGCGGCCCCGTTTAATAAACAGGAGGACGAAGAAATACAGGCAGGCCACGCAGTTGGAGATAAAGGTGGCAAGGCCGGCGCCTTCTGCGCCCATGTTAAATCCCCAGGGGAGGATGAAGATCGGGTCCAGGACAATGTTCAGAAGACAGCCGCTCATGGTGCCGATGCTGGCATGCATGGCGGAGCCTTCGGAACGGACCAGATAAGCCATGACTACGTTGAGAATGGCAGGGGTGGCGCCTAAAAGCACGGTCCATTTCATGTATCCGTGAGTGGCTGCGATATTTTCTTCCGTGGCGCCCAGCAGGGACAGCAGAGGCTGTTCGAAGATGATGCACAGCACGGAAAAAGCGATACCGCAGATGATGGCGCAGTAGAAACCGAAGGCGGAGCTGCGGGATACGGTATTGTAATCCTTGCGGCCCAGAGCGCGGCTCATCATACTGGAGCTGCCCACGCCGAACAGGTTGTTGACGGCGTTGAAGGCTAAAAGCACCGGGGCTGCCAGGGTGACGCCGGCATTCTGAATAGGGTTGTTTAACATGCCGACGAAATAGGTATCGGCCAGGTTGTAAAGCATCATAACCAGAGAACTTAGTATTGTGGGGACGGCCAGCTTGACAATGGCCTGCGGAATGGGCGTCCGCTCAAACAGGGTGATTTTTTGTTGGTCTTCCATTTTTTAGTATACCTCCCTTTAACGTAAAACGTGGGCTGCCTTTTTGCGGTTCTTGTGCGGCAGCCCGATTTTCTCTATTGAATTCATTATAATAAGAAATCGGACGGGATGCAATAGGGGCGTCCGACTATATCCGCTTCCTCAAGGTTAAAATAAATCTGGACAGGATGTGCGCGGGCTAGTATGATAGGGGTGAGAGGAGAAAATCCATATGATTTATACGCCTTTGACAAACCGGGCAATGCAGCTCGCCTATGAGGCCCATGCCGGCCAGACGGATAAGAGCGGTGTTCCCTATATTTTTCATCCCTACCATTTGGCGGAGCAGATGAGCGACGAAATATCAGTCTGTGTAGCATTGCTCCATGACGTGCTGGAGGACACGCCGGTGACGGTCCGAGAGCTGGAGAGAGAATTCCCGCCCGCAGTCACAGAGGCGGTGCGCCTTCTGACCTATGACAGAGAGATGGATTACTTTGACTATATCCGTTCTCTGGCGGTCTGTCCTGTGGCCAGGCAGGTAAAGCTGGCGGATCTTCGCCATAATCAGGATCAGACCAGGCTTGAGGGATGTATGCAGGTGAGCGAGGAGCAAAGGGAAAAATGGCGGATCAAATACCAGAGAGCATTGGAGCTTTTATTGTCTCTGGACGGATCTGCGGGAGAGAATTAAAAACATCTGTGTGAAGACTTGCAAAGGAGAACCAGGGAAATGAAATTTGTGATCGAGCATTTGTCCAAGCATTTTGAGAAAAAGGAGGTATTGCGGGATATCAGCTTTACTTTTGAAAGCGGGAGAATCTACGGCCTTTTGGGGCGCAACGGCGCCGGCAAAACGACCCTGTTTAACTGCCTCAACCGGGATCTGCCCGCGGACGGAGGAGAATTTTTTCTGGAGGAGGACGGCGTCAGAAGACCGGTTGAAGCGCAGGATATCGGATACGTTCTGTCCGCTCCCGCCGTGCCGGAGTTTCTGACCGGCCGTGAATTTCTCAAGTTTTTCATGGAGATCAATGAAAGGACCATCCGTAATCCCCGGCCCATCGATGCGTATTTTGACATGATGAGCATTGAGCTGGAGGACCGGGATAAGCTTCTGAAGGATTATTCCCACGGTATGAAGAATAAGATGCAGATGCTGGTCAATATCATAGCGGAGCCGAATATTCTGCTTCTCGATGAGCCGCTGACTTCTCTGGATGTGGTGGTGGCTGAGGAGATGAAGCAGCTGCTGCGTCAGATCAAAGGGGAGAGGATTACCATCTTTTCTACCCATCTGATGGACCTGGCGCTGGATCTGTGCGATGAGATTGTGCTTTTGAACCATGGGGAACTGGAACGGGTGGACAAGCTAAGCGCGGACAGCCAGGAGTTCAAGGAACGCATTATCGCCGCTTTGAAGGAGGAGGGCCATGAATAAGACGCTCAAGCTCTCCTTCGCCCTGAAAAATACTTATCGGGTCAACGGAATTCTCCATTCCATCCGGCAGATTCCTATTATCCGCAGGCTGGTTCCTTCTGCCGTGTACGGAATCCGCGGCTTCAAAATTTTTGCCAATGTGCTTTCCTGCATCTGGGAGATTGTTTCTGTATTTCTGGGCAAGTTTCTGTATTTTCTGGTGATGGTGGCCGGCATCGGTGCGCTCTATGACGGGCCGGCGGATCGGATTTATCTGCATATTCTGGTGTTTCTCTCGGTAATCGGAGCCTTCAGCAACACCTATATGTTCAATCCTACCCGGGATAAATACTATGCCATGATTCTGATGCGGATGGATGCGAGAAGCTATACGCTGGTCAATTATGGCTATGCAATTTTAAAGCTGATCGTAGGTTTTCTGCCTTTTTCTCTGTATTTTGGACTGCACCGGGATGTGCCGGCGTGGATTTGCCTGCTGGTTCCTTTTGCCGTGGCCGGGATGAAGGCCGCCGCGGCTGCCGTAACCCTGCGGGACTATGAAAAGACCGGCAAGGCTGCCAATGAGAATAAGCTGGACCGATTCGGCTGGATTCTTATCGCCGTTTTGCTGGCGGCAGCTTATGGTCTGCCTGCCCTGGGATTTACGCTGCCGGTTTCTCTGACGGCGGCCTTTCTGGTTCTGTCTGCGGCAGCCGGGCTTTTGTCCGCGCGCAAAATTCTGCGCTTTGATTCCTATACGCTGATGTACAAGGAGATTCTGGCAGATTCGATGAGTCAGATGGATGTGGCAAAGGACGCGGCGCGCAAGCAGAGCGAGCGGGCGATTTCGGCGGATACGACCGTTGTCAGTCATCGAAAAGGCTTTGAGTATATGAACGAGCTTTTTGTGAAGCGTCATAAGAGCATTCTCTGGAAGGCATCGAAGCGGATCGCCTTTGTATGTCTGACGCTGGTACTTGGTCTGTGGCTTTTGTTTTATCTGCAGCCGGCGGCCAGAACGGCCACCAACCGGGTGCTGATGACCTTTCTGCCCTATTTTGTTTTTATCATGTATGCCATCAACCGGGGGACCAGCTTCACTCAGGCGCTGTTTATGAATTGCGACAGGAGTCTTTTGACCTACTCCTTTTTTAAGCAGCCGGGAATGATACTGCGTCTGTTTGCCATCCGGCTGCGGGAAATTATCAAGGTCAATCTGCTGCCTGCCGCTGTCATCGGAGGGGGTCTGGCTTTCCTTTTGTGGCAGTCCGGCGGAACGGAAAATCCTTTGGATTACGCCGTGCTTTTCGTATCGATACTGGCCATGAGCGTATTCTTTTCGGTACACTATCTGACCATCTATTATCTGCTTCAGCCCTATACGGCGGGAACTGAGCTAAAGAGCGGCACATACCGTCTGGTGACCAGCGCTACCTATTTTGTCTGCTATTTTATGATGCGGGTGCGGCTGCCGATTCTGGCCTTTGGCCTGGCCTGCATTGCTTTCTGCATTCTGTACTGCGTTGTGGCCTGTATTCTGGTCTATCGTTTTGCGCCGAGAACCTTCCGGATCCGGGTATGAGAAGGGCAGATCCGGCAGGTTCCGGCCAGAGAAGATCGCAGTCAAAGGAGGTTCCGCTTCTGGAAGCTTACAGGCACTCGGTCAGGATCTGGTAGACCTCGTCATGGCTTAAGGGACGGGGATTGGTCTGGATCAGATTGCAGCTGTCGGCCACCTGGCGGAGCAGCTCATTGGCGATCGGCGTGCGGGAACGAAGCTCGCCCAGTCTGGCGGGCAGTCCGCATTCCTTGATAAAGGCGGCCAGGGCGTCGATTCCCTCCGAAGCGGTCTTGCAGCCGAATACCTCCTGCGTAAAACGGCTGAATTTATCTGCGGCGTCCTTTGCAATATGGCGGTAGTAGGCGGGATGAATGACGGCCAGCCCCTGCCCGTGATTGCAGTCGGTGTAGGCGCCCGGCTGGTGTTCGATTTGGTGAGCCTGGAAGTCGGTGACCCGTCCTACCTTCAAAATGCCGTTTTCCGCCATGGCGGAATCCCACATCAGGTTGCTGCGGGCTGTCAGATCATAGATATCGGTCAGGAGACGCCGCATATTGACGACGGTATTTTTCATGATGGCCAGAGCGACATCGTCGGAGACATTATCGGAGTCGGAACGGCCGAAGTAGGTTTCCATGGCGTGGCTCAGGGTGTCAAAGGCGCCGGATATTACCTGCGCTCTGGGCAGGGACAGGGTATATTCCGGATCGAGTATGGCAAAGCGGGGAGCGGCGGCGGCCAGGCCGGTTTTGATATGCTGTTTCTCGTTGGTGATGACAGCTCCACCGTTCATTTCCGCACCGGTGCCGGAGGCGGTGACTACGGCTCCCATGGGGATGGCCTGGGTCGGGAAGAGATGATGGGTCAGCTCCATCTCCCAGACATCCTCATTGGTTTGGGCCTGAGCCGCGACAATTTTGCAGCAGTCAAAGACGGAACCACCGCCGACTGCCAGAATAAAATCAACTTTTTCCTGACGGGCCAGGGCCGCGCCCTCCTGTACCTTGGCATAAGTGGGATTGGACATGATGCCGGAAAACTCGACGACGGTTTTTCTGGCTTCTTTTAATATACCCATGATTTCATCATAGACGCCGTTTCTTTTGACGGAACCGCCGCCGTATGCCAGCAGAATGCGGCTGCCATAAGGCGCCAGAGCCTTTGCCAGGTGCTCCTTTGCGGCGCCCTGTCCGAAGTAAACTTTTGTGGGGTACTCATAAACAAACTTTTGCATATTCCTTACCTGCCTTTCCTTTCTTTCTTCTTCTTTCTGCTTTTGTTTTTCGATTTTGTCTTTCGCTTTCCTTTTGGGTTTTCACGGACGATCCGTTTTGGACACGATGAGAATTATTTCTCTCGTGTTGCTTTTTCCTCATGTTTGCATTATAATAAGCCCAGACAGGAGTTGCAAGGGGCAGGAAAAACAAAAGAGCGGATTATGCCCCAGTTTTTTCTGATGTGTACCGATAAAGGAGGAGAAAAGTGAACGACAAAAAGACGGAAGATCTCAGAATACGAAAAACGAAAGGGGCCATTCGCCGCGCCTTTGAGGAGATGATCTGTGAAATGGATTACGGCCAGATCACCGTCAAGGAGCTGGCCGAGCGGGCTCAGATCAACAGAAAGACTTTTTATCTGCATTACCCGGATCTGGATACGCTGCTGGCTGAATTGCAGGATGAAATGGCGGACAATTTTATCCGGCGCAAGGTGTCCTATACCAGTATGAAGGACATTCGCGGCCTGATCCGTCTCTTCTTTGAGTCGGCGGCGGATATGCCTCTGCTGCACGAACGGCTGATGTGCAGCGGCAGTTACCGGCCGATCTGGGACCAGATTAACCAAAAAATCATGGATTATCGAATTCAGACCAACCGGGGGGCTTTTGGGATGAATGAATACGAGGAAAATCTTGTCTTTGCCTACTACGGTTCCAATTCCACTGTTTTGTATCGTCAGTGGGTAGCCGACGGCAAGAAAGTGCCTCTGGAAAGGGTGATAGAGATCGCCACTTCTTTGATCTGCGACGGCATGTCCAGCGTAGTGGAAGGGGAATAATCGCGAACTTTGTTGAAATTTTCTTCCTGTTATGGTAAATTTAACCACGACGGCATTGAGTATAGCGGCGGCCTGGCACCTGGCTGCCGCGCAGGCATCATCGACAGGGGGAATCATATATGGTGCGGCATTATCTGGAACAAAATGTGTATGAGGCGCTGCAGGACAGACTGCGTTTTCTTTTTGAGGAATTTGAGAATATCTATGTTTCCTTTTCCGGCGGTAAGGACAGCGGCCTCCTTTTAAATCTGGTGCTGGATTTTCGGGATCGCTGTTATCCGGATAAAACCGTGGGCGTGTTTCATCAGGACTTTGAGGCACAGTATACGGTGACTACGGAATATATCGAAAGAACCTTTGACCGGATACAGGACCGGGTGGAGCCTTATTGGGTCTGCCTGCCCATGGCCACCCGCACGGCCGTAAGCAGCTACGAGATGTACTGGTATCCCTGGGACGATACCAAGAAGGACAGCTGGGTGCGGCCGATGCCTAAGAGAGACTATGTAATCAATCTGGAGAATAATCCGATGACTACATACCGTTACCGAATGCATCAGGAGGACCTGGCCAAGCAGTTCGGACGGTGGTACCGGATTTCTCATGGCAACAAAAAGACTGTCTGCCTGCTGGGGATGCGGGCCGATGAGTCCCTCCAGCGCTACAGCGGTTTTTTAAATAAAAAATACGGCTACAAAGGGGAGTGCTGGATCAGCAAGCAGTTTAAGGACGTATGGTGCGCCTCTCCGATCTATGACTGGTCTTTGAACGATATCTGGCACGCCATCTATAAATTCGGCTATGATTACAATCGTCTGTATGATCTTTATTATATGGCGGGGCTTAAGGTGAGCCAGATGAGAGTGGCGTCGCCTTTCAATGATTATTCCAAGGACGCGCTGAATCTGTACCGGGTCATCGATCCGGAGATCTGGGTCAGGCTGGTGGGAAGAGTTCAGGGGGCGAATTTCGCCAGCATTTATGGCAGGACCAAGGCCATGGGCTATCGCAATGTGACCCTTCCGGAGGGGCATACCTGGCGCTCTTATACGGAATTTCTGCTGGACACGCTGCCGATCCGCCTGCGCAATAATTATGCCAAGAAATTCAATACGTCGATTCAGTTCTGGCATAAGACGGGAGGCGGTCTGGATGAGGAGACCATACAGGAGCTTTTGGATCACGGATACCGCATCCGCCGCAATGGGGTCTCCAATTATACGATGAATAAGAAGTCAAGAGTGGTATTTCTGGACAAAATCCCGGACGATACGGACGATATCAAATCCACGAAGGATATACCCAGCTGGAAAAGGATGTGCTTTTGCATCTTGAAAAACGATCATATTTGCCGCTTCATGGGGTTTGGCATGAGCCGGCAGCAAAAAAAGCGCATCGATGCCATACGTGAAAAATACAAGAGTCTGGAGGGGATGGAAGATGAAGAAATTTAAAAGTCCGGTGTATAACGTCATTGCAGTACCCATTGAAAAAATCAAGCCCAATACCTACAATCCCAACACCGTAGCCCCGCCGGAAATGAAGCTTCTCTATGACAGCATTCGGGCGGATGGCTATACGATGCCGATCGTCTGTTATTATTCCAGGGAGGACGATAATTATATTATTGTGGATGGATTTCACCGCTATCGGGTTATGCTGGATTATCCGGATATCTATGAGCGGGAGGAGGGAATGCTGCCGGTATCGGTTATCGATAAGCCGCTGGATCAGCGGATGGCCAGTACGATCCGCCACAATCGCGCCAGAGGCAGCCACAAGGTGGATCTGATGAGCAACATCGTCAAAGAGCTCCATGAGCTGGGCCGCTCCGACGCATGGATTTCCAAGCATCTGGGGATGGACCGGGACGAGATTCTGCGGCTGAAGCAAATCACCGGTCTGGCGGCCTTGTTCAAGGATGTTAAATTCGGCAAGGCCTGGCAGCCGGCGGAGGAAGATATGGATGAAGCGGCGGCCGCCTTTGAATATGCAGCGGACGAGTATGAAGAGGATATGGATGAAGAAGAGGACGGGGAGCAAAAGCAAAACAGTTAGTTGACATTTACTGCCTCGTATGATATATTTCGTGAGAAGACAAGCGGGCGAGGGGCCCGCTGAAACAAGGAGAAGTGGCGAAGCTCCCGGTAAAAGGGAGACAACTGTCAGACAATATGACAGAGCCACTCCTTTTTTAAGACTATTAGTTAGTCCGGTCTAACTATTGCCGGCGTCAGAAAGCGCGGACAATAACAAGGAAGCACCCGCAGGGCACACCATATGTCCAGAAAGCGCGGACAAAGCTAAGGAAGGAGTATACGGGGAGAATGATGATTGATAAGAGGTTGATTCACTCGGTGGAAGAGAGTGTCGCCTACATAAAGAAAAACGTAATGTTTCAGTGGCTGAGTCTGGTGGGAAATATCGTGATGATTTTTTCCATTGCATCGCTTTTTGGCCTGTGTCTGACGGGCGGTTTGCAGCCGCGGCGGCTGGCGGTCACAGTCCTGATTGCGGCGGCGGCTGCGGCCCTTCGCTGGGTCTGTACGGTGAAGGCGAGCCGCATGAGTTTCCTGTCTGCGCAGGCGGTGAAGAAGGTTCTGCGCCGCAGAATTTATGAGAAGCTGCTACGTCTGGGCGCTTCTTACCAGGAGCAGGTATCTTCATCGGAGGCAGTGCAGATGGCCGTAGAAGGCGTCGATCAGCTGGAGACTTATTTCGGGGCTTATCTGCCTCAGTTTTTCTATGCAATGCTGGCGCCTCTCACTCTTTTTGCGGTGCTTTGCTTTGTCAATGTGCCGGCGGCCTTGGTGCTCTTAGTCTGTGTGCCGCTTATTCCCGTTTCCATCG
>CALWLM010000100.1 GCA_944381515.1 uncultured Lachnospiraceae bacterium
GAGACGGACAATCTTCTTTTTAAATTCTGGCGTGTAACTTTGTGGCATAACGTGTACCTCTTTTCTTTGTAAGATTGATTATATCTTATTAGCCACTGTTGTTACAACTATATTATAGCACCACAGATATTGCGGATGATTAAAAAACGAAAGAGTATGTTCTTATAGTCAAATACAATGAGGCCACATTCTTTGCAAATGCAGCCTTCGAAATCTGCATTTAAAAAAAATTTTTAGCTATCATAACATCATCTTTGTCTTTTGGATTTAATGATACCTCATGTCTTGTTTTATTAAACGCTACTATTCTGCATGTCTGTAAAAAGCCTGCTTGCATAGCTTTTCCGCAGTTAGGGCATTTCATTATCATCACCTCCGAAAAGTAGACGGATTATTAAATATTTATGTTAAAATAAACACCATTATTATATTCGCTGAACAGCTTTGCAGATGGCGGCGCTATATGAACCATTGCAGATGCTGATAAAAAAACGGTGAATCGAATTTTGAGGCGTGACCATGGGGTAAAATTTTCTGTGTTGGCGGCGTAAAATTATTAGGCAATAGAACATTTAAGATAAAATTATTAACAGACAAGGTTTAAATAAAAATATGTTTTTGAAAGAAAAGAATGATTAGCCCGATCATTAAATTATTTCAATGGTATCACATCCTTTTGCATTTATATATATACTAGCATAAGCTGCTTGTTTATGCTAGCTATTTAACGAAAAAGTTTTTATAATAAATGAAAGGAATACAGGCCGCCAATCGTATTAATAGTGAAAAAGAAAAAAAGGGCCGCTTTGAAGCGGCGGAAGGGAGAATTTAATATGAAGAAATTGGCGGTTGGCATAGCGGCGATGGCATTGGTGATCGGGCTGGGAACGGTGACAGCTCTGGCGGCGGGCGAAACGCAGGAGGCAGACGGCGCGGCGCTCGCAGCGGGAAGCATGGCGCAGAGCGCGGCAGCAGAGAGCGCCGGTTATGCCTATGTGGATGAGAATGGAAACGGCATCTGCGACCATTGCGAAGATGGCACGGGCCTGTGCGGATACTGTGAAGAAAACGGAAGCTGTCCAGGCTGTGTCAACGGCTGCGCAGGAACTGGTGCGGGAACCGGCGCCGGGACCGGCGATGGGACTGCTGACGGTACTGCTGCCGGGACATATACGAGACATCACGGCTATGCCTGCAGCGGTTATTGCAGCGGCGGCGGCTACAGCGGCCATGGTGCGGGCGGCAGCTGCGGCAGTCATCGCGGCTATTGCCATGGCAGATAATTCAAGGGAAATATGAGGACGCGTTATGCGAAGTGAGGAAGAGGCGAATCGCGCTGTGGAGCGATATGCGGATACAGTGCGCAGAATCTGTATGGTACATCTGAAAAATTACGCCGATACGGAGGACATATTTCAGACTGTGTTTCTGAAATATGTCCTTTATCCCGGTGCCTTTGACAGCGAGGAGCATGAGAAGGCATGGATCATCCGGGTAACCATCAATGCCTGCCGCGATATGCTGAGGAGCTTTTTTCGCAGCCGAACGGTGCCTCTGGAAGACTGCGAAGGACAGGCAAGGAGAGAGAAGGAGGATTACAGCGAGGTGGTGGAGGCCGTGCAATCGTTGCCATCGAAATACCGCGATGTGGTGTACCTCTATTATTATGAGGGATATGGGGCCGCGGAAATCGGAGATATCCTTCACAAGAATACCAACACGATCTACACGCTGCTGGCGCGGGCCAGAAAGCTTTTAAAGGAGAAGCTGGAGGAGGTGGACGAGATTGAATGACCGATGGAAAGAAGCTTTCGACGAGATTCATGCCGAAAGTGAATTGAAGGAAAAAACCAAGGCGTATCTGGCCGGTCAGATTCGCTGCCGCCGGCGGCGTATGGCGGCGATGGGGCGGCGGATAGCCGCTGCCGCCTGCCTGGCATTCATTCTCCTGGCAGGCGGCTCCTGGCTGTATTTAACGCCGACGGTCTATATCGCTGTGGATGTTAATCCTTCTCTGGAGCTGGGAATCAATCGCTTTGACCGCGTTGTGTCGGTGGAGGCTTATAATGAAGATGGCCAGGCCCTGGCATCCTCGCTGCAGATCCGGTTTATGAATTATCAGGATGCGCTGGAAGAAATCCTCAATGAAGAGAGCATAGAAATTCTGCTGTCGGAGGATGGAGTTTTGTCTCTCACCGTAACAGGCGATGGCGGCGCGCAAAACGATGAGGTTTTGGCGGGAGTGGAGTCCTGTGCGGCAGGGCATCAGAATGTTCACTGTCATTCCGGCAGTTCGGCAGAGAGAGAGGAGGCGCTGGAGGCGGGGCTGTCTCTGGGCAAATACCGCGCCTACTGCATACTGCATGAGCTGGACCCCACCGTAACGCCGGATGATGTGCGCGATCTGTCCATGAGAGAGATTGCGGATCGAATCGAGGCTTTGGGCGGGCAGGATATCGAGTGGGAAGGACATGGCCACGGCCATGGGCATGAGCAGGAGCACTGACCGGAGACAGAACATTTGTGCGCTTTTTCTTGCTCCCCGCGCGGGAATATGTTATACTATAGCAGATGTCAGGACAGAAAAGTCCGGCGTCTGCTATTTGCGTTTTAGCAAAACATGCAGTGGTTTATGATAAAGAGTAAAGTGGAGAGAAAATATGATATCCTATATTAAGGGAGAGCTGACGGAGATTCTGGAGGACTCCATCGTGGTGGAAGCCGGGGGGATAGGCTACCGCATTATGGTGCCTGGTTCGCTGTTCGGCGGTCTGCCGGGGACGGGGAAAACCATAAAAGTCTATACTTATTTTCAGGTAAAAGAAGACGCCATGAGCCTGTACGGCTTTTTCTCACGGGATGATGTCAATATGTTCCGTATGCTGATCGGTGTGAACGGCATTGGTCCCAAGGGAGCTTTGGGAATACTGTCGGCGCTTACGCCCGATGAGCTGCGCTTTGCCGTTCTGGCGGAGGATGCGGCGGCCATAGCCAGGGCGCCGGGGGTAGGCAAGAAGACGGCGCAGAAGTGTATCCTGGAGCTGAAGGACAAGCTGGATTTACAGGAGGCCTTTGAGATAAAGAGCGCCCATGCCGCGCAGGCAGTGCAAGGGACGGGGGAAGATCCCAGAGACGAGGCGATACAGGCATTGACGGCCCTGGGTTATTCGGCGGCGGAGGCTATGCGTGCAGTGCGCCGGGCCGAAGGCGCCACAGCCGAAGAGCTTATCAGGTCTGCGCTCAAGCAGGTGTAGCGGCGGCAGGATAGAAGGCCGCGGCAGGATAAAAACTGAGGCAGGATAAAACTGAGACAGTATAAAACTGAGGCGGCATAAAGGGCTGAGAGGCCAAAGAAGCGCGAAGGCGGCATAAGACGATGGACGGAGAGTAGAGTGCAGATGGAGAAACGGATCATCACTACGGATTTTGCAGAGGAAGATATTCCCATAGAGGGCAGCCTGCGTCCCCATGCCCTGCGGGACTACATTGGGCAGGAAAAACTGAAAGGGATGCTGGATATCTATATCCGGGCGGCCAAGGAGAGAGGCGAGCCTCTGGACCATGTGCTGCTGTACGGCCCTCCCGGTCTGGGCAAGACTACGTTAGCCGGTATTATCGCGGCGGAAATGGGAGTTAATCTGAAAATTACTTCGGGTCCTGCCATCGAAAAGCCGGGAGATATGGCGGCTATTCTCAACAATCTGCGGGAGGGGGACGTCCTTTTTGTGGATGAGATTCACCGGCTGAATCGCCAGGTGGAGGAGGTGCTTTATCCGGCCATGGAGGATTACGCCATTGACATTATGATCGGCAAAGGGCCTACGGCCCGTTCAATCCGGCTGGATCTGCCGAAATTTACGCTGGTGGGAGCAACCACCAGAGCCGGCCTGCTGACGGCTCCTTTGCGGGACCGGTTTGGCGTGGTTCACCGGCTGGAGTTTTATTCCCGCGAGGAGCTGCAAACCATTGTGCTGCGGTCGGCCGGCGTATTGAATGTGGAGATCGACGAGGCGGGAGCCTGGGAGATTGCCTCCCGTTCGCGGGGGACACCAAGACTGGCCAACCGTTTCCTGAAGCGGGTCAGGGACTATGCCCAGGTGCGTTCCGGCGGAGCGATTACAGCCCAGGTGGCCAAGACGGCCCTGGATCTTTTGGACGTGGACAGGCTGGGACTTGACCGGGCGGACAGAGGAATACTGTTTACGATCATAGAGAAGTTTGGGGGCGGCCCTGTGGGGCTGGAGACCCTGGCGGCTGCTCTGGGGGAGGATGCAGGCACGCTGGAAGATGTGTATGAGCCCTATCTGATCCAGTGCGGTTTTATTAACCGGACCCCCCGGGGAAGAGTTGTCACCGGAGACGCTTACCGTCATCTGGGACTGTCCGCTCCCCAGTGAGAAGACAGCGATGTGAATCCAAAACCGAGGAGAGCCCGGCGAAAGATGGTTGTATTTACCTGGAAGATAAGGTATAATGAGCGCAGAGCGCGAATTATACCATGCGCCGGCTCGCGTTCTCCCGAAGGGAGAACAAAGACCCTGGCGAGCCGTGTGCATCCCCCGGCAGGATATCATGTCTGCGCAGCGGACATGGTATAATGAGCGCAGAGAGGCTATTATACCAGAGAGGCTATTATACCTGTGTCCGGGTCCCTTTTTGGGGGACGTCAGCAAAAGGAAGATTACATGGAAACAAAAAACTATACTGAGGTCTATATTGCCGGTCGGGTTTATACGCTGGGCGGCTTTGAGGAAGAGGAATATCTGCAGCAGGTGGCGGCCTGTGTCAATACAAAGATGGCGGAGCTTAGGGAGCAGCAGGGCTATCTGAAGATGAGCTCCGACTATCAGAACGTACTGCTGGAATTAAATCTGGCCGACGATATCTTTAAGGCCAGGAGGCAGACCGCAGCCGCGCAGAAAAAGCTGGCCGATCAGGAGAAAGAAGCCTACAACCTGCGCCATGATCTGGTGACGGCTCAGATTAAGCTGGAGAACGCTGCAAAGCAGCTGGAGGCATCGCAGCAGGAGCTGGCGGCTGCGAAGGAGGAGCTGGAAAACGAGAGAGGGCAGCTGGAGGAGACCAGGAAACAGCTGGAGGAGGCGCGCCGGCAGATTTCGCAGCTGGAGAAACAGAAATACCGGAGATAGGATAAATGAGGGGTGTCTCAAAGACAGAGAGACAGCCCTTTGTTTTTGACAGGAGACGGAGATGAAAGAAGAGAGAAAAAGAAGGCGTGCCGAGCTGCTGGCTCCGGCAGGCTCCTTGGACTGCTTAAAGGAGGCGCTTCGTTTTGGGGCGGACGCGGTGTATATGGGAGGACCGAGATTCGGCGCCAGAGCCTACGCGGACAATCCGGATACCGACGCGCTGGTACGGGCTCTGGATTATGTGCACATGAAAGAAAAAAAGCTGTATATGACGGTCAACACCCTTTTGAAGGACGAGGAGCTGGCGGGACTGTACGACTATCTTCTTCCCTTTTATGAGGCGGGGCTGGATGCCGTGCTGGTGCAGGATCTGGGGGTTTTGCGCCAGATACGCCGGGACTTTCCCGATTTGCCGGTGCATGCCAGCACACAGATGACCGTGACGGATGCCGAGGGAGCCAGAGCCCTGGCTGATCTTGGCGTCAGCCGGGTCGTGGCGGCCAGGGAGCTTACTCTGCCGGAGCTTCGGGCGATTGCAGATACGGGGGTGGAGCTGGAGGCCTTTGCCCACGGCGCCATTTGCTACTGCTATTCGGGACAGTGTCTGCTCAGCAGCCTGATCGGAGGCCGCAGCGGCAACCGGGGACGATGCGCGGGTCCCTGCCGCCTGCCCTATGAGGTTCTGGAGGAGGATACGGTGCGCACCGGGCGAAAGGACAGATATGTATTAAATCTCAAGGATATGGATACCCTGTCCTATCTGCCTCAGATGCTGGAGGCCGGCGTTATGTCCTTTAAAATTGAGGGGCGGATGAAGAGTCCCAGGTATACCGGTGGAGTTACGGCGGTATACCGCCGCTATCTGGATCTGTACGAGAGCGGCGGAGAATATCGGGTGGACGAGGCGGACCGGCGTTATCTTAGGGAGCTTTTTGACCGGGGCGGCTATACGGAGTACGTCAGCGAGGGCCTGCGGGATCATATGGTGGCCGTCGGCGAAAAGCCAGACTTTCGCGCGCCGGACGAGGCTTTTTTGCGGGAGAGAGAACAGGATTTCCCCGCAATGCCATCGAAAGAAAATATCAAGGGAAAATTAAGATTTTGCGTCGGGGAGCCTGTTATAATAAAAATGGAAAAGCTTCTCAGTGATGGAAGGAGAGCCTGTGTATCGGCAGAGGGCCCGGTGGTCATGGAGGCCAGGAACCGTCCCCTTGACGAAGAGGCCCTCAGAGAGCGGTTTTCGCGCCTGGGGGAAACACCCTTTGCCTGGGAGGAGCTTGCAGTGGAGACCGACGGCCGGGGATTTCTGCCGGTAGGAGAGCTTAATAATCTGCGCCGCAGGGCTGCCGGAGAACTGGAGGAGAAAATTCTCGGTCTGTATCGCAGGGCAGGCAGGGAAAGAACCCGGTCAGCAAAGCCGCAATGGGTGGTCCCCCGGCCTGAAGAAACGCAGGTGCGGATAGCGGTGGATACCTTCGCCCAGTTTAAGACGGCCCTGTCCTATGAAGGAGCGGCGGCCATATATCTGAATCTGTCCTATCTGACCGATGAACAGCTGGAACAGGTTCTGCGTATTATGAGGGAGGAGCTGTCCTGTCCGCCGGTATTTGCGGCTCTGCCGCCTGTACTCAGACAGCGGATGAAGAAAGACCTGGAGGACAGGCTGCGGGCCATGTCCGCAGCCGGCCTGGCCGGCTGTCTGGTTCACACACTGGATCAGGCTGCCTGGGTTAAGAGGCTTTTTCCGGAGCTTGCACTCCGGGCGGAAGCTTCGCTGTATACCTATAATAAAGAGGCGGCGGCTTTTCTGGCGGAATTCGGCTTGACGGAGGCGGCCCTGCCGGTGGAGTTAAACAGCAGGGAGCTGCGGGAGAGGCTGGACGGCGCTGCGCTGCCGGCGGAGCTTACAGCCTATGGGTATCTGCCGGCCATGGTTTCGGCGCAGTGCGTGCAGCGGACTGTATCGGGCTGCGACGGCAGAGGGAGACTTTTGCGGCTTCGGGACCGTACGGGCCGTCAGTTTGCGGTCCGGTGCGGCTGCCGTTACTGCTTCAATGTGATTTATAACAGTTCTCCTCTGTATCTGCTGGATCTGCGCGGGGAGTGGCAGAGAGAGGGCCTGGCGGGCATCCGCTTACAGTTTACCATAGAGAGCGAAAGGGAAATGCGGCGGATTCTGGATGGATGCCTGCCTGAGCTGATCCGGGGGCTGCCTGCGGCAAACCCTCTGCAGGAGTTCACCAGAGGACATTTCCGGCGCGGAGTAGAGTAGGTGATAAATTGACCCATTTGATTGTACAACTTTCCAAGTATCTGTTTTTGTTGATTCTGCTGTTTTATGTATATGCCAGCTTTCTGTCGGCCAGACAGAAGAAGGTGCGCAGCCAGAATGTGACGGCTTTGTGGCAGCTGTTTTTGATTCTGTGCTTTCAGGCTTTGGCCTATCTGGTTATTTTTGAACAGACGAAAGACATGTCCGTATGGCTGTTTTACGGGGCCCAGGCCCTCTTTGTGATCGCTTATCAGGTGGCTTTCAGGCTGCTCTATGACGGCTATTCGCGGCTGTTATTGAATCATCTGTGCATGCTTTTGACCATCGGTCTGGTGATTCAGACGAGACTGGATGCAGGCAGGGCCTGGAACCAGTTTATCATTGCCGTTATGGCGGCCGGGGCCACTCTGGTGGTGCCTCTGGTCATGAAGCACTGGGTGCGCATCTATAAGATCCGCTGGCTCTTTGGGCTTTTCGGCATCGTAGCTTTGGGAATCACTTTTCTGACGGCCCAGACGGAGTACGGGGCCAAGCTGTCGGTGACGATCGGCGATATATCGGTACAGCTGACGGAGATTGTAAAGATTTCCTTCGTGTTTTTCGTGGCGGCCAGTTTCCAAAAGGGAACGGATTTCAAACAGGCGGCGGTCACCACGGCGGTGGCGGCTATGCATGTGCTGGTGCTGGTGGGCTGCCGGGATCTGGGAGGGGCTCTGATTATGTTTCTCTCCTATGTATTCATGCTTTTTGTGGCCACGCGCAACGGCTGGTATTTTCTGGCCGGTATGGGAAGCGGAGCGGCTGCCTGCGTTCTGGCCTACCGCCTGTTCTCCCACGTTCGGGTGAGAGTGAATACCTGGCTGGACCCCTGGACCGATATTACCGACAGCGGCTGGCAGATCGCCCAGTCTCTTTTTGCCATCGGCGCCGGAGGCTGGTTTGGCGTGGGACTCTATGAGGGAATCCCGGAGTCGGTTCCCGTAGTCAGCAAGGATTTTGTTTTTGCGGCGGTATGTGAGGAAATGGGCGGGTTGTTTGCAATCTGCCTGCTGCTTGTGTATTTGAGCTGCCTGCTGCAATTTCTGTGGACGGCTACTTCCATGACCGAGACCTTTCACAAGATCGTCTGCTTCGGTCTGGCCTGCGTCATGGGCGTGCAGATTCTGCTCAATATCGGCGGCGTTACCAAGTTTATTCCGATGACCGGCGTCACTTTGCCTCTTATCAGCTACGGAGGCAGCTCCGTGCTCAGTACCTTTTTGTTGTTTGGCGTAATCCAGGGCTCTATCCTGATGAAGAAGAACGAGGAAAAGAAGATTGAAAAAGAAGAAAGAAGAGAAGATAACAGACCAGGAGAAAAAGGCCGCAAAACAGAAAAAAAAGAAGAAAGGTGAGTCCGGTACCGGACGCAGGATCAACCGGGAAATCCTTACCTTTGCCTATATGTTTTTGTTTGTCTTCGCTGCTTTTGTGGGATACTTTGTATGGTTCCAGGTGGAGGAGAGCGGCCAGGTCATCAACAACACCTATAACGGCAGGATTGAAACTCTGGAGGAGAGCACAATCCGCGGCCAGATTCTGGCCAGCGACGGCACGATCCTGGCGGAGACGGTGGTGGACGAGGATGGTAATGAGACCCGTTATTATCCTTATGGAGAAATGCTGGCCCATACCACCGGCTATATCGGCCGGGGCAAGACCGGCGTGGAATCTCTGGCCAACTATTATCTGCTGAATTCCCATCAGAGCATCTGGACCCAGTTTGCCAACGATCTGACTGAGGAGAAAAATATCGGCGACAACGTGAGAACGACCATCGATCTGGATTTGCAGCAGGCGGCCTGGGACGCCATGGACGGACGCACGGGGGCGGCGGTGGTGCTGGAGGCGTCCACCGGCAAGATCCTGGCCATGGTATCCAATCCCGGCTTTGATCCCAATCGGATCAATGAGCAGTGGGAGGAGCTGACGGCCGAGACCAACAACGATGCCAACCTGTTAAACCGGGCGACGCAGGGGCTGTATCCTCCGGGCTCCACCTTTAAGCTGGTGACTCTTTTGGAATTTATTCGGGAATATCCGGATACCTGGCAGGATTTTACCTATGACTGTCAGGGGGTCAACGAGGGAGAGGGATATACCATTCGCTGCTACGACAGTACGGCTCACGGTCATCTGACGCTGGAGGAGGCTCTGGTGGCTTCCTGCAACGGGGCCTTTGCGGCTATCGGGCAGATGCTGGACCCGGAGGAGTTTACAAAGACCTGTGAATCCCTGCTGTTTAACCAGAGACTGCCTTTGGGGCTGGCAAGCAGCTCCAGCAGCTTTTCCCTGACGGAGGAAAGCACCGCCTGGACCGTGGCGCGGACGGCCATCGGCCAGGGAGAGACGCAGATCACGCCGATTTTAAGTGCCATGATTACGGCGGCCATCGCCAATGACGGCGTGATGATGCAGCCCTATATTCTGGATTCGGTTTGGGCAGGGGATACAAGAGTGGAGAGCTTTGATTCGGAAGTGCTGGGTACGGTGATGTCGGCCCAGGAGGTGTCTGTCCTGAAAGAAATGATGCGGGCTGTGATTACCGACGGGACGGCGAATTCTCTGAAGACGGATCTGTACGACGCCTATGGAAAAACCGGAACGGCAGAGTATATAACCGGTTCGGATACGACCCACGCCTGGTTTACCGGCTTTGCCGGAGAGGGGGACGAGGCCATTGCCGTCAGCGTTATTTTAGAGGGCGCCGGTACCGGCAGCAGTCAGGCCGCTCCGGTGGCCGCGGCCATATTTGAAGCCTATTTTAGCCGTTAGGCCTTGTCTTGCCATGGGAAAAGAGATATACTATTGTACAAAAGACACACCATATTCAGGAGGGATTGCAGATGATTGAAGCAACGAGCTGCGGGGGTGTGGTAATTTTTCGAGGGAAGATTCTGCTTTTGTACAAAAATTACAGGAATAAATACGAGGGCTGGGTTTTGCCAAAGGGCACGGTGGAGGCCGGAGAGGATTATCAGGACACTGCGCTTCGCGAGGTCAAGGAAGAAGCGGGCATAGACGCTAAAATTATCAAGTATATCGGCAAGAGCCAGTACACCTTCAACGTCCCCAGGGACACGGTGGAGAAGGATGTTCACTGGTATCTGATGCGGGGGTCCAGCTATTACAGCAAGCCGCAGAAGGAAGAGTATTTTACCGATTCGGGCTATTACAAGTTTCATGAGGCATATCATCTTTTAAAGTTTTCCAATGAAAAGCAGATCCTGGAAAAAGCCTATAATGAGTACCAGGAGCTGAAAAAGAGAAGTCTGTGGAACGGAGACTGACAAATGCAGCCGGAACAGGCGCCGCTGCGGCGCCAAAACGGCAGACGAGGATGGTGTTTGGGAGAAAAGCATGGACAGGAAATATGACGAGCTGATGACATATGTGGAAAAGATGCAGGCTCTGGGAATGGCCCAGGGACTGTTTGGCTGGGATCTGGAGACGGAGGCGCCCAGGGAGGCTGCCGCTCTTACGGCGCGGATGATGGGCTCTTTGTCCTCTCAGTATTTTGACATTCTGACCAGTCCTCAGGTGGGAGAGCTGCTGTGTCAGGCGGCAGAGGAGGAATTGGACGAAGCGCAGAAAGCTATTCTTCGGGAGCTGGCAAAGGAGAGGGACAGGCTGTGCCGCATCCCGGCAGAGGAGTACCGGGAATACGCGGAGCTGACGGCCGGGGCTACCCAGATTTGGGCCAGGGCCAAGGAAAACAATGATTTTGCCTCCTTTGCGCCGGTTCTCACCCGTATTGCAGAGATGTCCGCGAGGATTGCCGGCTACAGCAAAAAGGAGGGGCAGAGCGCCTACGACGCCATGCTGTGGCAGTATGAGGAGGGCTTTGGCCGGGATGTGCTGGACCCGTTTTTTGCGCTTTTGAGAGAGCATATCGTTCCGCTGCTTCGGGCTGTGATGGAGAGCGGACGGGCTGTGGATGCAGGCCCTCTGCACAGAAGCTTTGATATTGATAAACAGAGACAGTTCAACCGCTATTTGGCGGAGTATGTGGGCTTTGATTTTGGCCGGGGCGTAATGGGGGAGAGCGAGCATCCCTTTACCATAGGGCTGCACAACCGGGATGTGCGCATTACCACCCATTATTATGAAAATCTTCTGGAGAGCGCCATGTTCTCGACGATTCATGAGGCCGGACATGCGGTCTACGAGATGAACGTGGACGATGCCCTGACCCTGACGCCGGTGGCCGGCGGCGCTTCCTGCGGGATGCACGAGTCCCAGTCCCGTCTGATGGAAAATATGATCGGCCGCAGTCCGGCTTTTTGGGAGCCGCTGTATCCAAAGCTCCAGGAGCTGTTTGCAGATGAGCTTGCGGGGGTAAGCGCCGGTGAATTTGTGCGGATGATTAACCGGGTGTCTCCCAGCCTTATTCGTACCGAGGCCGATGAGCTGACTTACTGTCTCCATGTGCTGATTCGCTATGAGATTGAGAAGGATCTCATTGACGGCAGTCTGCAAGTAAAGGAGCTGCCTCAGGTGTGGAACGACAAATATGAAGAGTATCTGGGGGTTCGTCCTCTGACCGATACCGAGGGAGTGCTCCAGGACATTCACTGGTCTCAGGGCAGCATCGGGTATTTCCCTTCCTATGCGCTGGGCAATGCCTTTGCCGCGCAGATCTATCGCGCCATGGACCGCGAGATCGATGTGGAGAGCTGCCTGCGGCGGGGCGAGATATCCCGTATTACGGAATGGCTCAAAGAAAAGGTGCACCGCTTTGGCCGGGTGAAGCCTGCGCAGGAGCTTCTGCGGGAGGCTACGGGGGAGGAGTTTAATCCCCGCTATTATATCGATTATCTGACGGAGAAATTTACCGGCCTGTACGGCCTGAAATGACAGGCTTGCCGTGCCGAAGAACAGGGGGTTGCCGCAGGGCGGGGGTATGCAAAACCCGCCGCGGCAGCCCCCGGCTGTTGATGGCAGGTGTATGTTATGGTGAGTGAAGCAATGAAAAAACCGATGATTATATTGACCGGTCCCACAGCTGTGGGCAAGACGGAGCTGTCTGTGCGCCTGGCGGCGAGGATCGGCGGAGAGATTGTCAGCGCCGATTCCATGCAGGTTTATCGCCATATGGATATCGGTTCGGCCAAGATCCGGCCGGAACAGATGGAGGGGATTCCCCATCATCTGGTGGATGTGCTGGAGCCGGCAGAGGAATTTAATGTGGTCCGTTTTCAGCAAATGGCAAAGGCTGCCTGCACTGAAATCTGGGAAAGGGGGAGAATCCCCATTGTCACGGGAGGAACCGGCTTTTATATCCAGGCTCTGCTCTATGATATAGATTTCAGCAAGGGAGAGGGCGAAAGCGAAAGGCGCGCCCATCTGGAGGCCATGGCCGCCGGGGGACAGGGCAGGCTTCTGCATCAGATGCTGGAGCAGGTGGACCCGGAGGCTGCCGCAGCCATTCATGAGAACAATGTAAAACGGGTGATTCGCGCCCTGGAATATTATGAGGAGACGGGGACGAAGATATCCGCTCACAATGAGGAGCAGAAGAAAAGAGAATCTCCTTATTGCTTCCTGTATGCGGTGCTGACCCGGGAGCGATCCGTTCTCTATGAGCGGATCGACCGGCGGGTGGACCAGATGATGGAGGAGGGGCTGCTTTCGGAGGTGGAAGCTCTGCGGGCCATGGGCTGCGAGCGGCAGATGGTTTCCATGCAGGGGTTGGGTTATAAGGAGCTTTTTGATTATCTGGACGGACGGATAAGCCTTGACGAGGCGGTGCGGGTGATTAAAAGGGATACAAGACATTTTGCCAAGCGGCAGATGACCTGGTTTCGCCGGGAGAGGGACGTGACCTTTTACTCCCTGGACGGGCGCAGTAGAGACGAGGTGCTGGAAGAGCTTCTGGCGGATATTCGGGGACGGGGAATTTTGCCGTCCGCCTTTTATGACAGACGAGAAAGAGAAAGTGAGAATGAAAGATGATACAGAGTGAGACGGAGAAGTCCATGATTGACAGTATGTATGAGGAGATCGGCATCAGCCGGCCGGTGCTCTCCTTTGGCCGCAGGGTGGAAGCGAGGCTTGCGGAGCGTTTTCATCAAATAGACACAACTGCGGAGTATAATCAGCTGAAGGTTATCCGCGCCATGCAGAAGAACCGCGTGTGCGCGGAGCACTTTGCAGCGTCCAGCGGTTACGGCTACAACGACGACGGCAGGGATACCCTGGAGAAGGTCTATGCAGATGCCTTTCATGCGGAGTCTGCGCTGGTGCGGCCTCAGATTATCTGCGGGACGCAGGCGCTGTATCTGGCTCTGTCGGCCAATCTGCTGCCGGGAGATGAGCTTTTTTCTCCGGTCGGCAAGCCTTACGACACGCTGGAGGAGGTCATAGGCATTCGGGAATCCATCGGCAGTCTTCGGGAATATGGCGTGACCTATGCCCAGGCAGAGCTTAAGGAGGACGGAAGCTTTGATTATGACGCTATCCGGGCCGGAATAACGCCCCGGACCAAGCTTGCGACGATTCAGCGGTCCAAGGGATATGCGTCCCGGCCCACCTTCTCGGTGCGTCAGATCGGCGAGCTGATCGCCTTTTTGAAAAGCTGCAAGCCGGACATCATCTGCATGGTGGACAACTGCTATGGAGAGTTTGTGGAGGAAATCGAGCCTACGGATGTGGGAGCCGATATGATTGTGGGCTCTCTGATCAAAAATCCCGGGGGCGGTCTGGCCCCCTGCGGCGGCTACATCGCCGGACGGGAGGATCTGATCGAGCGCTGCGCCAGACGCTTGAGCTCTCCGGGCCTTGGCAAGGAGGTGGGCGCTAATCTGGGCGTAAACCGGGATCTGTACCAGGGCTTTTTCCTGGCTCCTACTGTGACCGCATCGGCCCTCAAGGGAGCGATTCTTGCGGCCAATATTTATGAGGAGCTGGGTTTTCGGGTGATCCCCAATGGTTCCGAAAGCCGGCATGATATTATTCAGGCTGTGGAGCTTATGAGCGCCGAGGGGCTGTGCGCCTTTTGCGAGGGAATTCAGGCGGCTGCTCCGGTGGACAGCTATGTGACTCCCGTGCCCTGGGATATGCCGGGATATGATTCCCAGGTGATCATGGCGGCGGGGGCTTTTGTTCAGGGTTCCTCCATCGAGCTGTCGGCAGACGGACCGCTGCGTCCGCCCTATACGGCTTTCTTCCAGGGAGGACTGACCTGGCCTCATGCGAAGCTGGGCATCCTTATGTCGCTCCAGAAAATGTGGGAAAAGGGCCTTGTCAGGCTGCCCGAAAAGGCATGAAAGTATGCGCTATAGCGCGAAACCTGTACGGGTCTGCGATGTAAAAACCTATACATTTGAGAAAAAATATGGTACAATAGCGCAAGCTATGGGCATCCCAAGAAGACCTGCAACGTACCGTAAAGGAGCAAAGGATGAAGGGGAAAAATAACTGGACACTGTTTATACTGATTCTGGCGGGAATTGTACTGGGCGGCTTTCTGGGAAATCTGGCTCAGAACGTGTCGTGGCTGAGCTGGCTCAACTACGGACAGGCCTTTGGCCTGGAGAACCCGCTGGTGCTGGATCTGGGGATTCTGGTGCTGACCTTCGGTCTCACCGTCCGGATCACCATTGCCGGGATTATCGGCATTATTATAGGAATTTTGGTTTACCGGTTTATCTGACGGACCGGTTTTGGGGATAGCGCTTCTTTTGCGGGAGAGAGCAGAAGGGAGGCGCGGTTATGAAACAGAGCAAGATGGAACGGCTGATGCCGAAGGACGAACTGCCTTATGAGAAGTACCGGGAAAAGGGAGAGCAGGCGCTGAGCAATCAGGAGCTGCTGGCTATTCTCCTGCGCACCGGCTCCCGCAGGGAGACGGCCCTGGGACTGGCCGGCCGGCTGCTCTACGGTCAGCCCGGCAGGACCGGCTTAAAGGGCCTGTGTTCCATGAGCCGGGAAGAGCTTTTGACCATTCATGGTATCGGAGAAGTCAAGGCCATGCAGCTTCGCTGTATTTGCGAACTGTCCAGGCGGCTTTCCAAGGAGACGGGAGGACCTGCCGTCGTTTTTGACAGTCCGGAATCCATAGCGAATTATTATATGGAAGACATGCGTCACAAGCCTCAGGAGGAGCTGATGCTTTTGCTGCTCAACGGGCGCAATCACCGGATCGGAGAGAAGGTAATCTCCATCGGCACGGCAAACGGCGCCATGATTACTCCCAGGGAGATTTTTATCGAGGCGCTGCGCTGGCAGGCTGTGCGTATCGTTCTGCTGCACAATCATCCCAGCGGCGATCCCTCTCCCAGTGAAGAGGATATTCTCTTCACCCGCCGGATTTGGCAGACCGGGGAGCTGTTGGGCATTGAGCTGCTCGACCATATTGTGATTGGAGACTGCTGTTATATCAGTTTGAAAGAGCGAGGAATCCTAGTCATATGAAAGACAAGCACAAGAAACTGCGGGACGTACCGCCCCGCCACATTCTGTACGCCGTCATCGTGCTGTGCGCTGCGATGATTGGACTTACCTGGTTTTTTGGCAGCACCAACCCGGTGACCAACGTATTAGCCAAGGCCATCATACCGATGCAGACCGGTCTGAACGAGCTGGGCAGCAGCCTGGCCGGGCAGCTGGAGAACCTGCGCACTCTGCAGAATGCTCAGGAGGAAAACGAGCTTCTCAGGGAGGAGTTAGCCCTGCTTCGCAGTGAGAACAGCCGCCTGCAGGAGCAGACCTATGAGCTGGAGCGGCTCAGAAATCTGGTGGAACTGGAGGATACCTATTCCCAGTATACGATGACGGCCGCCCGCGTGATTCAGAAGGACAGCGGCAACTGGTTTCACAGCTTCCTGATTGACAAGGGCACCGAGGATGGAATCCAGGTGGGCTGCAACGTGCTGGCCGGAGGAGCCGAGGGCGGACTGGTGGGAATTGTCACCTCTGTGGGAGACAATTATGCCAGAGTCCGGGCCATTATCGATGACTCCAGCAATGTGGGCGCCATGGTGCTGACGGATCAGTCCAACAATTCCTGCGTTGTTTCCGGCGATCTGGAGCTACTGACCGAGACCGGCTGCCTGAGCCTTCAATATATTGATAAGGGACTGACGGTGGAGGATGGAGCCAAGATTCTGACCTCCAATTTGAGCAGCGAGTATCTGCCGGATATTCTGATCGGCTATGCCAGAGATGTGGCAGTGGACAGCGACAATTTGCAGCAGTCCGGTTATTTGGTTCCGGCAGTGGACTTTGACGATCTGCGGGAGGTTATGGTGATCCTGGATCTGAAAGAGACCGGAGAAGGTCTTGAGGAGGACGGGAGCCAGCCGGCCGCTTCTGAGACGACCGGAGAAACAGCCCAGGATGAGACGGCTCAGGGCGAGACCGGTACGGCCGGAGAAGGAGAGTAAGGATCGATGAAAGCGATAGTTCGCAGGGGTGTGGTAACCGGAATTATTATTCTGGCAGCCTTTCTTCTGCAGAATAATATTTTTGCAGCCATTCCGCTGATTGAAATCACGCCGAATCTGCTTTTGCTGGTCACGGTTACCTTCGGTCTGCTCCACGGCAGGCTGACCGGGCTTTTCGTGGGCTTTTTTGCCGGTCTTTTAGCCGATGCCTTCGGGGGAACTCTGCTGGGGCAGTATGCGCTGATTCTGAGCGTTCTGGGCTATGGCTGCGGCTTTTTTACCCCCTATTTTTATCTGGAGTCCGTGGTGCTTCCCATGGGAGTCTGCGCCGTATGCGAGCTGATATACGGACTCTATGTGTATGTGTTTGCCTTCCTGCTTCGGGGAAGGTTTAACATTGGCTTTTATTTTATGAACATTATCCTGCCGGAAACCATTTATACCGTGGTGATTCTGGTCATTGTTTACCGTTTCCTTGTGTTTGTAAACCGCAGGCTGGAGGAGTCTGCAAAGAGAAGGAGTGCCGATAAGTTTGTTTAAAGATTTATGGGAGATTATCCGCTACGGACTGAAACAATTAATTACTTCCAGGCTGACCCCGTTAGTGCTGATTTTCTGCCTGATGTGCGGGCTTTTGGTATCCCGCCTGTTTCAGCTGCAGGTGGTGGAGGGCGAGGACTATCAGGCCAATTATATGGCCAGTACCCGCAGAGAGGTCTACACCACGGCTACCAGGGGCAATATTTATGACCGCAACGGCGTGCTTCTGGCCTACAATGAACTGTCCTATGCCGTGACGGTTACGGACGATGGGACTTACCCTACCGGCTATGAGAAAAACAAGATGCTGCTGGAGCTGATACGCATCCTGGACGATTATGAGGTGGACACGGTCAACGAGGTGCCTCTGGCCCTTCAGGACGACGGTACGGTGGTCTTTACCACCTCCTCGGAGTCGGAGCACAGAGCTTTTCTCCGGGATTATTACGGCCTGACGACGGCCAATGATCTGGATATTTACAATGATGACGGCGAGCTGATCAACCGCAGCGATATTACGGCCCAGGAGGTCTATGAGGATTATCTGGACACCTACGGAATCGGCGATGACAGCAGCCGGGCGAAAGATACCTATGAGTATACGCCCGAAGAGGGGCTGATTCTGATTAATATGCGTGTGGCCATGTCGGCCACAGCCTACCGGCAGTACGAGGCCGTTACGGTGGCGACGGGACTTGACACGGCCGCCATGACGGCTGTGCAGGAGCAGGCCTCCGGCCTGTCCGGCGTGGCGATTGCAGAGCAGACTACCAGAGTCTACAATGACGCTTATGAGTTCGCCCACATTCTGGGCTATACCGGCAGAATCTCCACCGATGAGCTGGAGACGCTGACTGCCGAGGCAGAGGAGGCCGGGGTGGCGGATGAGAAAGCCTATTCGGCCAACGATATGGTTGGAAAGACCGGAATTGAGCAGTATATGGAGCTGCAGCTGTCCGGCACCAAGGGATATTCCGAAATCTATGTAGACAATATGGGCCGGGTCGTGGAAACAACACAGAGCACGGAACCGGTGGCCGGCAACGATGTGTATCTGAGTATTGACCGGAATTTGCAGGTGGGTATTTATCATCTGGCGGAGCAGATGCTGGCCGGAATTTTGGTGGACCGGATCAGCATGGTGGAACCGGATGCAGAAGGTACGTCCTTAAAAGACGAAACGCCGGTGAAGCTGGTCTATTACCAGCTGATCGGAAACAATATTCTTTCCATGTCAGCCTTTGACGACGAGGATGCTTCGCAGGTAGAGCGCACCATCTATGAGAAGATGGTGACGGAGAGAAGCACCGTTATGGAGGAAATCCGCTATGAGCTGACCCGGGACGATCCCACCAGCTACAATGACATGGATGAAAACAATCAGACCTATATGAGCTATATTCTGACCCTGCTGCGGGAGGAGGGCTATATCCTTTCCGATCAGATCGATACCTCCGATGAGGTATACCAGGCCTGGAGCAGCGGAGAGATCAGCCTGAAGGAGTACTTATACCACGCCATCAGCATGAACTGGATTGACACGGCCAAGCTGGGACTGGAGGAAAGCTATCCCACGGCCGACACCATCTATGACACCATGCTGGATACGGTGATGGATATTTTGGAGACGAATTCGGACTTCTGCAAAAAAATATATGAGATCCTGATTTACGACGGGACCATCAGCGGCAACGAGCTGTGCCTGGCCCTGTTCTATCAGGGCGTGCTGGAATGGAACGACGAGGATGTGTCAAGACTGGAAAATGGAGGAGCTTCCACTGCCTTCAACTTTATCCGGGACAAGATTGAGAGCCTGGAGCTGACGCCCGGACGTCTGGCCGTGATGCCTTACGCCTGCTCGGTGGTGGTTACGGATCTGGATACAGGAGAGGTGCTGGCGCTGGTGTCCTATCCCAGTTATGATATCAATCGTCTGTCCGGCACGGTGGACGCCAGCTATTACAGTCAGCTGCAGAATGATGCGGCTACCCCTTTATATAATATGGCGACCCAGGAGCTTAGAGCTCCCGGCTCCGTATTTAAGATGATCAGCGCCGCTGCCGGTCTGGAGGAGGGCGTGATTACGCTCTCGGAGACCATCAACGACACCGGCACCTATTATCAGTTTGACAATCAGTTTGAGCTGAGCTGCTGGAACACCAGAGGACATGGTCCTTTGGATGTGGTGGGAGCGCTGAGCTGGTCCTGCAACTATTATTTCAGCGAAGTGGGTTATCGTCTCTCTCTGGATGAAGAGGGCAATTACAATTCGGCTCTGGGCCTGGAAAAGCTGCGCGAATATGCCAGCCTTTTCGGATTTGATTCCAAGTCGGGCATCGAAATTTACGAGAACGCCCCGCAGATTTCCGATGAAAATCCGATTCCTTCGGCTATCGGCCAGGGCACCAACGCCTTTGCCAATATTCATCTGGCCCGTTATCTGGCGGCTATTGCCACCAGGGGAAATATGTATACGCTGACTCTGATTAACCGGGTGGCGGATTCTGCCGGTACTGTGCTGGAGCAGCATGAGCCGGAGATCGAATATACAATCGATTTGCAGGAGAGCACCTGGGACGCCCTGCAGCAGGGTATGTACGAGGTGGTTACCACCGGCAGCGTGAACGAGCCCTTTAATGACTGCGTTGTAAGCCTGGCCGGAAAGAGCGGTACGGCGCAGGAGGCTACCGACCGCCCCAATCACGCCAGATTTATCTGCTACGCCCCTTATGAGGACCCGGAGATCGGCGTTACGGTCACGATTGCCAACGGCTACACCGGAACCAATGCCGCTTATCTGGCCAGCGAGATTCTGAACTTCTACTACGGAGAAATCACGCTGGAGGAAATTCTCAACGACGGCGAGGCTCTGAATGCCTACAGCGGTGCGGCCCGAGATTAAGAGAGGATGACACAGGAGGAGGAGAGGTATGAATCAGTCGGTGGTGATCAAGGGGAATCGTTACGGAATCTCTGTTTTTCTGGACCCTCAGGCCGATTTTGAGACATTGATTCAGGAGGTGGCGGCGAAATTCCGGGAGTCCTCCCGGTTTTTCCGCGGCGCAAAAATGGCTCTGTCCTTTGAAGGGAAAAAGCTGAGCGACGAGCAGCAGAGAGAGGTGGCGGATACCATTACGGCCAACAGCCAGGTGGAGATTCTGTGTATTCTCGATCAGGATGAAGAGAAGGAACGGCTCTATCAGGCGGCCATCGAGAGAAGAATGCAGAATGAGAAGGCCAATGTGGGACGCTTTTACAAAGGCACCCTGCGAAACGGCCAGGTGCTGGAGTCGGAGGGCAGCGTGGTGATCCTGGGAGACGTCAATCCCGGCGCCAAGGTGATTGCCGTAGGCAACGTCATTGTCCTGGGAGCCTTAAAGGGCACCGCCTGCGCCGGAATCACCGGCAACGAAAAAGTGTTTATAGCGGCCCTGGAGATGGAGCCGACTCAGCTGCGCATCGGTAATGCCCTGGGCCGGGGAGGAGATACAAAGGAGCGGCGCAAAAAACAGCAGCTGAAGCCCATGATCGCTTTTGCCGGCGACGGAGGGATCTATGTGGAAGAGCTCAGCAGGGACGTTTTGCAGGATATTTCGCTGGAATGAAAAGTAATAAAAACTTTTCCATAAGGCAAAAACCCACTGGAAAAATAAGCGGATATCATGTAAGATAATATTAAGTATGTGTAATCGGGAGGATACGGGAATGAGTGAAGTTATTGTTATCACGTCCGGCAAGGGCGGCGTGGGAAAAACCACTACCTCTGCCAATGTGGGAACGGGGCTGGCCAAGCTTGGCCATTCCGTGGTATTGATTGATACGGATATCGGCCTTCGCAATCTGGACGTGGTTATGGGTCTGGAAAACCGGATCGTCTATAATCTGGTAGACGTGGTGGAGGGCAACTGCCGTTTGAAGCAGGCGCTGATCAAGGACAAGCGGTACAACAATCTGTTCCTGCTGCCGTCCGCGCAGACCAGAGACAAAACCAGCGTGACGCCGGAGCAGATGAAAAAACTCACTGACGAGCTGAAAGATGAGTTTGAGTATATCATTCTGGATTGCCCTGCCGGTATTGAGCAGGGATTTAAGAATGCCATTGCCGGTGCAGACCGCGCCCTGGTTGTGACGACGCCGGAGGTGGCGGCTATCCGTGACGCGGACCGGATTATCGGCCTGTTGGAGGCTAATAATGTAAAGCGGACCGACCTGATTGTCAATCGTCTGCGCATGGATATGGTCAAGAGAGGCGATATGATGTCCACGGACGATGTGGTGGATATTCTGGCTATCAATCTGATCGGCGTGGTGCCGGACGACGAGAATATCGTTATCGCAACCAATCAGGGCGAGCCTCTGGTGGGAGACGATTCTCTGGCCGGCCAGGCGTTTATGAACATCTGCCGTCGGGTTCTGGGCGAGGAGGTACCCCTTCTGGATCTGGATGTATCCGACAGCTTTTGGAAAAAGCTCAGCAGTCTCTTTAAAAAGCATTAAGGGGGCGGCGAGATGGGCTTATTTGATATTTTTAAAAAGAATACGAATTCCGGAACGGTGGCCAAGGACCGGCTGAAGCTGGTGCTGGTCTCAGACCGCGCAGGGTGCTCTCCTGAGATTATGGAGGCGCTTAAGAACGATATTATCAAGGTGATTTCCAAGTACATGGAGATTGACACCGACAACCTCAATATTGAAATCACACAGACGGAGTCCGACACCGACAATGGATATGTGCCGGCTCTGTGTGCCAATATCCCGATCAAGGATATCATAAAAACAGGAAACAAAAGGCAAGGACAGAGATAGTAAGGCGGTTTCATGTTTAAATTTGATCAGTATAAATTACGCTACTTTAATTTCAGACTGCTGCTGTACGTACTGCTGCTCTCGGCGGCGGGAGTGATTTTTATCAGCAGCGCCACGATGAATTCAGGGGGGGATACGGTCACAAAACAGATCATGGGTATTGCCATCGGCGCAGTGTGTATGATGGTTATTGCCATGATGGATTATCATTTTATCTTGAAGCTGTGGCCTCTGGTATATCTGGGCTGTGTAGCTCTTTTGATTGCCGTTTTGATCTGGGGGGATGCAAATGGCATAGCCAAAAGATGGATTACGCTGCCGGGTATCGGAAATCTGCAGCCTTCGGAATTTTCAAAGATTGGCCTGATTGTGACGCTGGCCGCTTTCTTTGGAAAGTTTCAGAAACGCATCAGCTCCCTGCCTGTAGTGGCGGCCTCGGTAGCTCTCTTTGGCGTGATGGCGTTCCTGATTTTTGAGGAGCCTAATCTGTCTACGATGCTGGTTATCACCTTCATTTTTGTGGTGATGATCTATGCGGCGGGAATCAGCTACAAGTGGATACTGGGAGTGCTGGCAGCCTGCATTCCGGTGGCGGGCATACTGATTTACATTATTCTGCAGCCGGATCAGACCCTTTTTCAGGGGTATCAGATTAACCGAATCATGGATTGGCTCAATCCGGACGAGGCCTCTCTGGACAGCGTGCGTCAGACCCTCTATTCCGTCCAGGCTATCGCCTCCGGTCAGCTGACCGGCAAGGGGCTGTTCAATACATCGGCGGAGTCGATCAAGAACGGGAACTTCCTGTCGGAGGAGGATACGGATTTTATCTTTGCCGTCATCGGCGAGGAGACTGGCTTTGTGGGCAGTGTGATTATTGTCGCGCTGTTGTTTCTGGTGGTGGCCGAATGTATATGGCTGGCCATTCGCGCCCGTGATATGGAGGGCCGGCTGATTTGTATCGGAATGGGCAGCCTGATTGCGTTTCAGACATTTGTAAATATTGGCGTGGCGACACAGCTTCTGCCCAATACAGGGCTGCCGCTGCCCTTTATCAGTGCAGGTTTGAGTTCACTGCTGAGCCTTATGATGGGTATGGGGTTGGTTTTTAACGTAGGGCTTCAGCGAAAACGAGACAATAGTTAGGAGGGGTAGAAGAATGAAAGTTGGACTGATTGCACACGATACCAAGAAAAAACTGATGCAGAATTTCTGCATAGCCTACCGGTCAATTCTGACCAGACATGAGCTGTATGCCACGGGAACTACGGGACGGCTCATTGAGGAGGCGACCAATCTCAATGTGCACAAGTATCTGGCCGGCCATCTGGGCGGTGAGCAGCAGCTGGTGGCGGCCATCGAGCAGAATGAGATTGATCTGGTGATTTTCCTCAGAGATCCCCAGACACCCAAATCCCATGAGCCGGATGTATTTAAAGTGGGAACGGTCTGTGATATTCACAATATTCCCATGGCCACCAATCTGGCTACGGCCGAGCTGTTGGTCAAGGCTCTGGACAGAGGCGATTTGGAATGGCGTGATATGTACCGATAGATAACGATAGGAGGGTGTCAGAATGAGGTCCAGTCACAAAAAAAACACAGCCATGCTGGCGGGGAAGCTGGCGGCAGCGGTTCTCGTCATTGCAGCGGCCGTTTTGATTTTTATGCTGCTAAAGGATGATGAGCCGGATTTTTTAAAGCCCTATGAGGCGGAAAATCAGGCCGCTGATATCTCCCAGAGCTTTCAGATCGACAATGAGCTTTTTGCTTCGGATCTGTGTGTGATTATGGACCCTGATGCGCAAGATCCTGCCGATGCGCTGGACGCCGGGGCGGCTCTGATTTTCAATATCACCGACAATCAGGTGGTTTATAATCAGAGTGCCTTTGACCGGCTGTATCCGGCCAGCATTACCAAGGTTATGACTTATCTTGTGGCGGTGAAATACGGGGATCTGTCTCAGATGGTGACGATTACGGACGCCATGCTGGATTTGGACAGCGCATCCTCCGTGGCTGGCCTGCAGGCAGGGGATGTGATATCGATGAACGACCTGCTCTATGGAATGCTGATGGCATCCGGAAATGATGCGGCGCAGGCGATTGCTCTGACCGTGGGCGGTACCCAGGAGGGGTTTGCGGATCTGATGAACCAGGAGGCCCTGAGGCTGGGCGCCACCGGCACCCATTTCGTCAATGCTCACGGCCTTACCGATGAACAGCATTATACCACGGCCTATGACATCTATCTGATTCTCAACGAAGCGCTTAAAGACGAGAGATTTGTGGACATTATTTCAACGCCGGAGCATACGGCCTACTATACCGGTCCGGGCGGCAGCGAGCTGGAGCGGACCTGGCAGGCGGGGACCTGGTATGCTTCCGGAGAGGTGACAGCGCCGGAGGGGTATACCGTGGTGGGAGGCAAGACGGGGACAACCCAGGCTGCCGGCTACTGCATGGCTCTCTACAGCAGAGACAGTGCGGGAAAGGAATATATTTCCGTTGTTTTAAATTCGCCCTCCCGCGATGTTCTCTACTACAATCTTAATGCACTATTTTCAAAAATAACGAATTAAGCATTGAATAAACTGGCGGATTGTACTATAATATAGACATCTGATTCGGCATGTATACGATTGCGACAGGTCATAGGAAACATGAAGGAGGAGAGCAATATGATTCAGATTATTGCAGGAAAAAAGGGAAAGGGCAAGACGAAATATCTGCTCGCCGGAGCCAATGAGGCAGTGGATGCAGCGACCGGCTCTATAGTTTACATTGATAAGAATGGCAAACATATGTATGAGCTGAACAACAAGGTTCGCTTGATCAATGTGGCGGAATATCCGATTCGTACTTATAATGCTTTTGTTGGTTTTATCTGTGGTATCCTTTCTCAGGACCGCGATATCGAGGTCATCTTTTTGGACAGCTTTCTGACGATGGCTCACTTGGAAGAGGCAGAGGACCTGACCCAGGCCATCGATGATTTCACCGCGTTAGGCGATAAATATGGTATCCGTTTTGTGCTTAGTATTTCCAGAGACCCCCATGCTCTCCCGGCCAATGCCGCCGATAAGATTATGATCGGTCTGTGAGGAAATCCCTTTGATTTTCGAATACACCGGGGCCTTTGTGAGTATCAAAGGCCCCTTGTTGTTATTCACCTACGGAGTTAACGCGGCCAAACATACTGATCATATACAGACCGGCGATGCCAACTACGGCATATACGATGCGGGACAGAAGAGTCATCTCGCCAAAGAGAAAGGAGACCAGATTAAACTGGAAGAAGCCTATAAGTCCCCAGTTAATGGCTCCGATGATGACGAGAAGCAGAACAAGATAATCCAGCGGTTTTGAATTCATAGTACACCTCCTTCAAGGTTGCTGTTTATAGTCTGCTCTGTCCGCATTTTTTTATGCGCTGAATAAAAAATAGAAAAAATTGTAAAGAGGGTTCCGGATGGCAAAGAGAAATGCAAAAATAATTAAATACAAGAAACCCAGGAATCTGAACGTAGGTATCGTACTGTTTGCCGCTATTTTTGTCTATCTGGTGGCCAGCGTCGTGATGTATCTGTCCCGGACACAGATCCATGTCTATGAGGTGACGGAAGGCTCCCTGGCCTCCTACTCGGACTATACGGCTCTGATTCTCCGGGAGGAGACGGTCTCCTACAGCGAAAGCGCCGGTTACATCAACTTTTATGTGAGAGACGGCCGCAGGGTAGGCGTTGGTGATCTGGTCTATACCATCGATGAGACGGGGCAGACCCTGGAGGAGCTTTCCCAGGATACGGGGGAGAGCAGTCTGTCTTCAGAGGATTTGCAGCGGCTCAAAACGGAATTGCTCCGCTATACGATTTCTTATGACTCCATGAATTTTTCGGATGTGTATGATATGAAAAACGGAATCCAGTCCTCTCTCCTTGAATATCTGAATGCGGGAGCTCTGGAAGAGCTTTCTTCCATGCAGGAGGACGCTGCGTCAGCCTTTGCCTGGTCTTATGCGCAAAACAGCGGCGTAGTGTCTCAGGTGCTGGACGGCCTGGAGGGGCTTACGGCGGACCAGGTGAACGCGGATTCTTTTGACTCCTCCGCCCATCCCCAGAGTCTGGTCAGCAGCGGGCAGGCCATGGAAAACGGGGCGGCGGTCTATAAGACGGTCACCAGCGAGGACTGGCAGCTGGTTTTTCCGATTACGGAGGAGGATATTGCACGGTTTGGCGATGCGTCTGCTTTGAATTTTACTTTCCGGGGAACCCATTTAAATGCCTCCGGCGCTTTTTCAACTTACACCGCAGCCGATGGCAGCACCTATGGGGTGATTGCAATGGATCGGTATATGGTGCAGTTTGTGGACGACCGGTATGTGGATATTCAGATTGAGACGGAAAATGTGCAGGGGTTAAAGATTCCGGTCTCATCGGTGGTTTACAAGAGCTTTTATACTGTGCCCCGTTCCTATCTGACGGAGAGCGGAGAGCTTTTGGTGGAAACTACGGATGCGGAGGGCAATACGGCGGTGTCTGCCGTAACGCCGGTGACGGTGAGCGGCAATGAAGAATACTGTTATCTGGATGCGGCCAGGTATCAGGCGGGACAGGCTGTCATTCTCCAGGATTCCAACGAGAGATATACTCTGGGGGCTACGGAAGAGCTGACGGGCGTGTATAATATCAATCGGGGCTATGCGGTTTTCAGGCGGGTGGAGATTCTGGAGGAGAGCAACGAGTATTATATTGTTTCAACGTCGGGAAGCTCTTTGTCGGTTTATGACCACATTGTTTTGGACAGCTCGGCTGTCTCGGAGAACGATATAATTTATTATTGACGAATTTTCCATATTGACTTATGGGCGAAAAAAGTTGATAATGATAGTACTAAGTATTAGGAGTGAGTATCATTATGGCCAAGTTTATTGATAAAATTCTGGATTCCATGAAATTAAATGACGACGAGCTGGAGGACGACTTCGATTACGATGATCTGGACGGCGATGAGGAGCCTGTTCCGGCGCCTAAGAAGAGTCGGGCGGAGCGTTATGAGGAGCCGGAGGATTATCCGGAGGAGAGAATGTCCTCGTCCCGGAGCAAGCGTCCGGCCAACGTGGTCTCTGTGCGTCAGCCCCGCAGTCTGGAAGTGTGCATGATCCGTCCCAAGTCGGTGGAGGAAGGGCGGGAGATCTGCGATACTCTTCTGTCCGGCCGTGCCGTTGTAATCAATCTGGAGGGCCTGAATATGGACATTGCTCAGAGAATCATCGACTTTACGTCGGGAGCCTGCTATTCCATGAACGGTAATCTTCAGAAGATTTCCAGCTATATCTTTATTGTCACCCCTCAGTCCGTGGAACTGTCCGGCGATTTCCAGGAAATCCTGGGAGGCAATCTGGACACCTCCACCTTTAATATCAGCATTTGAGGGACTGGAAGGCAATGAAGAATAAAAGAATGAAATATGGTATCGGTGCGCTGGCAGCGGCTTTGTTGGTGGCGATTGACCAGGTGACAAAGTATTTGGCGCAGAAATATCTGATGGACGGTCCCGTTGTGATTTGGGACGGTGTTTTTGAGCTGCATTATTCCACCAATACGGGAGCGGCTTTTGGCATTCTCCAGGATGGGAGAGCTTTTTTCATTGTAATTACTACAATTATTTTGGCTGCGGTTTTGTACTTTTATATAAAGATACCGGCGCAGCGAAAATACTTTCCCCTGAATGCAGTCTGCGTTACGGTGTTTGCTGGAGCGATGGGCAACTTTATCGACCGGGTTCGCCTGGAGTATGTGATAGACTTTTTGTATATTCGTCTGATCAATTTCCCGGTGTTTAATATTGCGGACTGCTATGTAACCTTATCCTGCCTGGCTTTTGGAATTCTGATCTTTTTCTATTATAAAGAGGAAGACTTTGCGTTCCTGAAGAGCGGGAAGGATAAAGAGCAGGAGCCTTCACAGTGAGGAAGAGAGTATGCAGGAATTAACATTTCAGATCGATGCTGCATCGGAGGGTGTGCGCATCGATCTTTTTTTGGCCGGAGCCCTGGAAGGGTACAGCCGTTCTCATTTGCAGCGCCTGTTAAAGGAGGGCGCGGTACAGATCAGCGGAAAAACTGCCAAGAGCAGCAGCCGGCTGAAGGAGGGGGATCTGGTGACGGTAGCCCTGCCGGATCCGAAGGAGCCGGAGGTGGCGGCCAGGCCCATAGAGCTGTCGATTCTCTATGAAGATGACGATGTGATTCTGATTGACAAGCCCAAGGCAATGGTGGTGCACCCTGCCGCCGGTCACAGTGAAGACACTCTGGTCAATGGCCTTTTATATCACTGCCGGGGGCGGCTCTCAGGCATCAACGGCGTGCTGCGTCCCGGCATTGTGCACCGAATCGACAAGGATACAACCGGCGTGCTGGTGGTCTGCAAAAACGACGCAGCTCACAACAGTCTGGCGGCTCAGCTGAAGGAGCATTCCATCACCCGGCGCTATCTGGCGATTGTCTGCGGCGTGATAAAAGAGGACGAGGGGGTGGTGGACGCCCCGATCGGACGCAATGAGCGGGATCGTCTCAAAATGGCTGTCAACGAGAAAAACGGAAAGAGGGCGGTAACGCATTACCGGGTGCTGGAGCGGTTTGACGGCTACACTTATATTGAGTGCCGTTTGGAGACGGGACGCACCCATCAGATTCGCGTTCACATGGCCTCCATCGGTCATCCTCTTTTGGGAGATACCCTTTATGGACCGTCCAAATGTCCTTTTAATCTGGAAGGACAGACGCTCCATGCGGCGGTTCTTGGCTTTATACATCCCTCCACCGGGGAGTATATGGAGTTTAGCGCTCCGCTGCCGGACTATTTTGCGCATCTTCTGGATGTGCTGCGAGGCTGAAAATCTGCTATACTTTTTTGTGAAAAAATAGTATAATATAGATAAAAGAAGAAGGTTTTTTGTCAGTTTCGACAATACTTCTTCCAAGCAAAGCGGCATAAGCCATATCCCAAAGGGACGGCATAAGAAAGGAGCGCGGCGTATGAATGATAACATGGTAATCACAATCGGAAGAGAGTGCGGCAGCGGAGGACGCCAGATCGGAATGGCGGTAGCTAAGAGAATGGGGGTCAAATGCTACGATCAGGAGCTTTTGACGCTGGCTGCCAAGAACAGCGGACTGTGCGAGGATATTTTCCGCAATCACGATGAGAAGCCGGTCAGCAGCTTTCTCTATTCGCTGGTGATGGATACCTATTCTCTGGGATACGCTTCTTCTCACTATGTAGATATGCCGCTGAACCAGCGGGTTTTCCTGGCTCAGTTTGAGACCATCAAAAAGCTGGCCAGCGAGGAATCCTGTGTGATTGTGGGCCGCTGCGCCGACTATGCGCTGGAGGGGCATCCCCATCTGGTGACGGTGTTTGTCTGCGGCAATGAGGAGGATAAGATTCCTTATCTGATGAAGCGCTATGATATTGATGCGGAAAAGGCCAGGGATCAGATGATTAAGACGGATAAGCGCCGTGCCTCCTATTATAATTATTACACCAATAAAAAATGGGGCGCTCTGCAGAGCTATGACCTGTGTCTTAATTCCAGCGCCATTGGCAGGGAGAGATGCGTGGATATGATTCTGGATTTCGCCGAGGCCAAGGAAGCCTACCGCAAGAGCGGCTGCAAGGACGATATCGGGAGACTTCTGGATGAAAAGTAAATAAAGGGACTGGATGCGCAGCATCTCCTGTGTGACGGGCTGCCGCAGCGGCTGATTTTTCAGCTGTGCGGCAGTCCGTTTTTTGTTCATAGTTTGTTTTCAAATTGTTCATGGTCTGGGAACGCTCCGGGAACTCTGCCGGCATTTCGGGGGAACAGACCGCCGCGTATAATGGGGGGCAACAAGCGCTGGTAAGCCGCTTGAATATCCCTTTGGAGGAACAAGACTTATGTATTTTGAAACAATTGCCAAAATTATTGTGGAACGTACTGGCTGCGAGATGGATGCCATAAAGCCGGAGAGCAAATTTTCAGAGCTGGGCATAGATTCTCTTGATATGGTGGAGCTGATGACGGAGCTGGAGGACGAGACCGGAGTGGAAATCGATCTGGATCAGAAGCTGGAGACGGTGGAGGATCTGGACCAGTTCATTCAGAGAGCTCAGGGGTGAGTCCATGATCCGATCAGCGATATGCGAGCTTTTGGGGATTGAGTATCCGGTATTCCAGGGAGGAATGGCCTGGATAGCCGATGGAAAACTGGCGGCGGCCGTGTCGGAGGGCGGAGGACTTGGCATCATCGGGGCAGGCAATGCCCCCGGTGATTATGTCAGAGAGCAAATCCGCAGGGCCCGCTCCCTTACCTCCCGTCCTATTGGAGTGAACGTGATGTTAATGAGTCCCCATGCCGAAGAGGTGGCCGAGGCGGCAGCGCAGGAGCGGGTGGAAGTGGTGACTACCGGAGCGGGCAATCCAGCTAAATTTATGCCGATGTGGCAGGAGGCCGGTATCCGGGTGATCCCGGTTGTTGCCTCGGTGGCTCTGGCTCAGAGAATGGAACGAATGGGGGCGGCAGCCCTCATTGCCGAGGGCGGTGAAAGCGGCGGACACGTGGGGGAACTGACTACGATGGTGCTGGTACCCCAGATCTGCGACGCCGTAGGGCTGCCGGTCATTGCCGCCGGAGGCATCGCCGATGGCAGAGGAGCGGCGGCAGCCTTTATGCTGGGAGCCTGCGGCGTACAGCTGGGCACCCGGTTTTTAAGTGCAGAGGAATGCGGAATTCACCCGGTATATAAAGAGAAAATTCTGAAGGCCACAGATCTGTGCACCATGGTGACGGGAAAACGCCTGGGACATCCTGTCCGCAGTCTGCGCACCCCCTTTGCCAGAGCGTATGCCCGGGCCGAGTACGGCGGAATGCCCGATGAAGAGCTGGAGGCTCTGGGCACGGGAGCCCTGCGGCTGGCTGTGCAGGAGGGCGATAAGGAAAGAGGATGCTTCCTCTCCGGACAATGTGCAGCCATGGTGCATCAGGAACAGCCTGCGGCAGAAATCGTACGGGAAATTATGGAGGAGGCCGAGCCCATTCTCCGGGGAGCGTCGAAATGGGTGGAATAGCATTTGTTTTTTCCGGACAGGGAGACCAGTATCCCGGAATGGGAAAAGAGCTGGCAGCGCGGTATCCGGCTGCGGCCTCTGTTTTTGCCCTCTGCGACAGTATCCGTCCGGGAACCTCCGGACAGTGCTTTGATGGGACCGAGCAGGAGCTGCGGATGACAGAGAATACCCAGCCCTGCCTCTATGCGATGGAGCTGGCCCTGGCGGCGGTACTGGTTAAGAAGGGTCTGCGGCCGGCAGCTGCGGCAGGTTTTTCTTTGGGAGAGATTGCAGCTGCGGCCTTTAGCGGAATCGTGGATCTGGAGACGGGCTTTCGTCTGGTATGCAGGCGGGGGCAGCTGATGCAGGAAGCGGCAAAGGGGCCGGATACAGCCATGGCGGCCGTCCTCAGGCTTTCCGCAGAACAGGTGCAGGTTATCTGCGACGGACTGGAGGGAATATATCCGGTTAATTATAACTGCCCCGGGCAGGTATCGGTGGCAGGGCTGTCGGAGGGGATGGCGGAGTTTTATGCGCAGGTGAAGGCGGCGGGAGGCCGAGCGGTCCCGCTTAAGGTGAGCGGCGCCTTTCATTCCCCCTTTATGAAGGAGGCGGCGGAGGCCTTTGCCGGAGAGCTGGCAAAGGAGACGCTGAAAAGGGGACGGATACCTCTCTATTCCAATATGACAGGCGAGAGGTACGGGGAAAATGCCGCAGAGCTTCTGGCCGGCCAGATCTGCAATCCGGTTCGGTGGGAAGAGGAGATCCGAAATATGATTGCCGAGGGAATCGACACCTTTGTAGAGATTGGTCCCGGCAGAACTCTGACCAATATGATAAAAAGGATTAATCCCGAGGCGGCAGCTCGGACGGCCGCCGAATATTTGGAGGAAATTTTGGAGGAAATGCAATGAAGCTGAAGGGAAAGACCGCCATTGTGACAGGCGGTTCCCGTGGAATCGGGGAAGCTATTGTATATAAGCTGGCTTCCCAGGGCGCTTCGGTGGCGGTGATTTATGCCGGAAACCGGGAGGCCGCCGAGAACGTATGCCGGCGCTGCCGCCAGGAGTACTCGGTGCAGGCCCAGGCCTACCGCTGCGATGTGGCAGATTTTGAGCAGACAAAGGAGACGGTTGCCGCGATCCGGGAAGATTTTGGCGCAGTCCATATCCTGGTCAACAATGCGGGCATCGCCAGAGACAGTCTGCTGGTCATGACCAAGGAGGCAGATTTTGATGCCGTTATGGACACCAATCTGAAGGGAGCCTTTCATATGATCCGGCACTGCGCCGGCATATTTCTGCGGGCCAGGGAGGGCTGCATTATCAATATCTCCTCCGTTACCGGTCTGTGCG
>CALWLM010000101.1 GCA_944381515.1 uncultured Lachnospiraceae bacterium
ATGTGGAGCCCAAGGACAGAGATATAGCCATGGTGTTCCAGAACTATGCTCTTTATCCCCATATGAGCGTTTATGACAACATGGCCTTTGGGCTGAAGCTGCGCAAAGTTCCCCGCAAGGAGATCGACGCTACCATCCACGAGGCGGCCCGCATTCTGGATATCGAGTCTCTGCTTGACCGCAAGCCGGCCCAGCTGTCCGGCGGCCAGAGGCAGCGCGTGGCCATGGGGCGGGCCATTGTGCGAAACCCGAAGGTGTTTTTGATGGACGAGCCTCTTTCCAATCTGGACGCCAAGCTTCGCGTGCAGATGCGGATTGAGATTGCGAAGCTTCATGAGAGGCTTCAGGCCACGATCATTTACGTAACCCACGACCAGACGGAGGCTATGACCCTGGGCACCCGCATTGTGGTGATGAAGGACGGGGTGATTCAGCAGGTGGATACGCCGCAGAATCTGTACAATAAGCCGGACAATATGTTTGTAGCCGGATTCATCGGTTCGCCGCAGATGAATATGGTAACGGCCCGCATCGCCGAGGAGGGTCAGGTTGTGACGGCTTCTTTCGGCGAGCACGTGATTACCCTGCCGGATTATAAGGGCAAGGCCCTGCGGGAGGGAGGCTATATCGGGAAAAACGTGGTCTTAGGCATCCGTCCCGAGGACATCACCGTGGATGACAGCCGCGCGGCTGAGGGCAATGTCCTGGAGGCAGTGGTGAAGGTATATGAGCTTTTGGGCTCGGAGGCTTACCTGTATTTCGATGTGGAATCGGCCAGCTTTACGTCAAAGGTGGCGGCCCATGTCCAGGCCAGGACCGGGGAGACCAGAAGATTTGTGATGGATCTGGAAAAGCTGCATATCTTCGATTCTTCCACGCAGCAGATTATCTGTCACTGAGGGCTTTGTTCGATAAATTTTTTCCGGATCAGGTCCACGAAGACGCCCACGCTGTCATCCAGCATCGAACGGCTGAAGCCGTCCACTTCTTCGGCCAGCTGCTTGACCTGGATAACGCCGTGGTAATAAATATAGATAAAAGTAATCAATTCGGAGAGATCGCAGGAGGGAGGCAGTTCGCCTCTCTCTTTTGCATAGGAAAAGACCCAGTATTTGAGCTGGAGAAGCCAGTGGGTAAATTCCCTGCACGCGGCGGTCATATCCGGTTCATCCTTTCCCCCGTTCCCAATCCGGCTGAACAGCCCCTTGTCCTGCAGGCAGTATGAAAAATCCTCGCGGAGCATTTCCAGGAAGGGACGGCCCTCCACCAGGATGCGGGAATACGCTTTCTTGTTTTCTTCGATTACGCGCTGGACGCAGGCCCGGTACAGGGCCGCCTTATCGGTAAAATAATAGTACAGAGGGCCGCGGGTCACCCCTTCTTCCTTAGCGATCTCCGCCAGGTTGGTGGCGGCGTAGCCCTGCTCGGCAAAGTGGCGGATGGCGCAGACCAGCAGCCTTTCCTTTGTTTTTTCGTCTCGAATAGCCATGAATACCTCTCCTGAATTCTTAACAAAATTCTTGCAAACAGCAATTTGATTCCGCCATTATGCGGATAATCCTAGTATAAGTCAGAGAATCGATATTGGCAAGCGAGTGTAAATGTTAATTTTTCTTCAAAAATCCCTTGAAATTGTACATACGTGTATGTATAATTGTTTTAGAATGCACAATCATCCAAGACAGCATTCAGAAGAGGAGGAAATAGGATGAGAAGAAAAGCGAAGAGATGGGCCGCTCTCGCTATGGCGGCAGCGATGGCGATGAGCCTGGCGGCCTGCTCACAGACAGACGCGGCGACGGACGCACAGACAGAGGCTCCTTCGGCGGCACCCACGGAAGCGGCGACGGAGGCCGGCACGGAGGCTGCGGCGGAGAAGGTCAGCGGTACCTTTGAGGGAACGGCACAGGGATTCCATGGACCGGTCACAGTGGAGGTGACTCTGGAGGAAGGGGTGATCACCGATGTGCAGGTGACCTCTCACAGCGAGAGCGAAGGGGTCAGCGATTATTCCATTGAGGAGACCCCGAGGCGGATTCTGGAGGCCCAGAGCTGGAATGTGGATACCTTGAGCGGGGCTACCTACAGCTCGATGGCGGTGAAGTATGCGGCCAGGGATGCGATTGAGGCTTCCGGGGCCGTCGGCCTGGATACGGAGGTGCATGAGGAGCAGCCTGACGACGAGACCATCGATACCGACGTGGTGATTGTAGGCGCAGGCATGGCCGGTATCTCGGCAGCTATCGAGGCTAAGGAGGCCGGGGCCGATGTGATCGTGCTGGAGAAGTTGGATCGGATCGGCGGTTCTGCCATTACCTCCGGCGGCATTGTATACGGCACCAATGCGCTGATGAACCGGGATATCGATAACGATCCCGAGGACATGGTGGAGTATTATATTGAGAGAGGCAACAGCAATATCGATGTGGATATCGTCCGCTTCTGGGCGGAACATTCCGGTGAGTCCGTTGACTGGCTGACTGAGGACATGGGCGTGGAGTTTGCGACCCTGGGAGCCTCCGGCACCAGCCCGGCGCAGAGAGCCCACACCACGGCCAACGGCGGGGCCGGCATCATCCTGCCGATGTTTGAACAGTTTGAAGCTCTGGACATCGAGCTGCGCAGGGATACGCCGGTGACCGAGCTGATTTACGACGGCGAGAGAGTGACCGGAGTGGTGGCGGAGCACGACGGGGCGACGGTGACGATCCATGCCGACGCCGTTATCGTGGCCTGCGGCGGCTTCGACGCCAGCGAGGAGGCCAAGGAGCTCTATGCTCCCGATGCGGCCGGCGTGGCCTGCATGTCCAGCTGCGGCAACACTGGCGACTACATCGCCTGGGGCGAGGCGGTCGGCGCTTCGATGATCTTTAAGGGCGGCGTCATGGGAATGCATTCCACGAACCCTGCCTACACCCTGACCGGCGGCATTAACCTGCTGTCCTTTATCCCGACCCTGGGCGTCACCGACGAAGGCGTCCGCTTCGAGAACGAGGCCAACGACTATCCGATCTTCTTTACCGCGATGGTGGAGACAGGCCGGGATATGTTCTACTGGATCTTTGATTCCAATTCCGGCATGACGGAGCTGTGCGAGGAGGCGGTGAATACGGGCTACGGCTACAAGGCCGACACCCTGGAGGAGCTGGCAGAGGCGGCCGGCATGCCGGCGGAAACCTTTATGGAAACGGTAGCCCGCTACAATGAGCTGGGAGCGGCCGGCGTGGACGAGGACTTTGGCAGGGAGGGAATCACCCCTCTGGCAGAGGAAGGCCCTTATTACGCGATTGAAGTGGTTAAAGCGACGGTAGCCGGCTTCGGCGGCTTTGAGATCAACACCGATTCCCAGGTGCTTGACACCGAGGGCAATCCGATTCCCGGACTGTATGTGGCCGACGAATGCGCCAGCGGCCAGTTCTTTGATAAGGAATACCCCTGCTCCGGCTCGATGCTGTGCATCAGCGCCACCTTCGGGCGGATTGCCGGACAGAATGCCGCGGCGGAGGCAGCTGCCGCGGAATAACTGCAGCGGGATGGCTGCCGTGGAGTAGCTGCGGTGGAATAGCTGCTGCGGAATAACTGCGGTGGAATAACGGCAGCCTGCGAAATATCTTGCAGTGCATAAAAAGAGAGGGATGTCTGCGCTTAAGCCGCGCCGGACATCCCTCTGCTTTATTTATGGATTCCCTGGCTGAATCGGCGGTACTGCCATGCGAACTGGCAGAAAACCAGAAGAAAGAGAGCCAGCAGGATCAGAATCAGGATGAAAAACGGGGAGGCGATTTCATCCTGCCCAACCGCGTCGGCAAACTGCGGAAGAATCAGGCAGATAAAGATAAGGAGGACAGGCAGCATGCGTCCGTAAAAGACCCGCCGTACCATCTCCAGCCGCGATTCATCGTCGCAGAAGATACTTTCGTCTCCCTGAGCCTCCTCGGCCGGCTTGCGGAAATAGCTATAGCCGGCGAATTCAAAGAGATACTCCCAGCCGCAGTCCTGGAACAGCTGCACATATTCGTCCTTATGCTTTATCCCGTCGGGATTGTAGTCCAGCTGATAGATCACATCCTCGGGCTGGCAGCGGACGAAGCGATAGATTCCCGGCGGGTAGGTCGCCTTTAGCTTCCACCCCTGCCTATGGCGCTCGCGCAGGTAATCCTGCTCCTTTTCATACTCCATAATGTTAAAAAAGCGAAGTTCGGTTTTTGTCTCCTTCATTGCATTGCCTCCTGTGCGTTCTGATACAGCCGCTTGATTCGTCTTAACTCCAGATGCAGGACCTCTGTGCCCAGATCGGTGATCTGGTAAATCTTGCGTTTTTCCTCCTCACAGATAAAGCAGATCAAGCCGTCCTTTTCCATCTTTGACAGGCTCCCGTACATGGTGCCGGGGCTGAGAACAATCTCCCCGTCCGTCATTTCCTTCACCCTCTGCACAATGCCGTATCCATGGCTGGGATGACGCAGGCACAGCAGAATGTAAAAGCTGGTCTCTGTCATGGGGACATAGACCTTTTGAATATGGGCGTCCATCGGCTCACCTCCTTCAATTATACTGCGATGCATCGCACTTCGATATAAGCATTATATCGCACCTCGATATAAAATGCAAGAGTCTTCTGAAAAAGGTTT